>NZ_JBFUHN010000005.1:0-170707 GCF_056402375.1 Variovorax sp. P4_B10
TGATCCTCACGGCCAGCGCCAAGGATGCGCTGCTGAACACGGTGGTCAACAACGAGGGCGTGATCGAAGCCAAGGGCATCGACGCTGCGGGCGGCACCATCCTGTTGCTGGGCGGCTTCAACGGCGGCACCGTCAAGGTGGCGGGCACGCTGGATGCCTCGGCCAGCGGCGCCCACGACGGCGGCTTCGTGGAGACCAGCGGCGCGCATGTGCAGGTGGCCGGCGGGGCTCGGATCAGCACCCTGTCCCAAAGCGGCAAGACCGGCACATGGCTGGTCGACCCGACCGACTTCACCGTCAGCGCCGGCAGCGCGGCCGGCACCACGAGTGGCATCGGCGCCGACACGCTGTCGGCCAACCTGGCAACGACCAACGTCACGCTGGCCACCGACAACAGCACGGGCACCGACAGCGGCGACATCAACGTCAACGCCGCGGTGAGCTGGGGGGCCAACACCACGCTGACGCTGAATGCGTACCACGACATCAACATCAATGCAGCCATCACCGCCACGGGCACCAGCGCCGGGCTGGTGCTGAACCACGGCAACTACGCCAGCACGGGAACGGTCACCAGCGGCACCGACTACAACGTGAAGGCGCCCATCACCTTGAGCGGGGCCAGCGCCACGCTGGGCATCAACGGCACGGCCTACACGCTGCTGCACAGCATGGCTGAGATCGACGCCATCGACAGCACCGGCCTGAGCGGCAACTACGCGCTCGCGCAGGACCTCGATGCCGGCGGCACCACCTACACCAGTGCGCTGGTGGGCTCGACCAGCTTCGTCTTCGGCGGCCGCTTTGCCGGCTTGGGCCACACGATCTCGAACCTGACCATCAGCGCCGGCAGCGCCAACAGTGTGGGCCTGATCGCGCAAAACTTCGGCACCCTCCGTGATCTGGGCCTGGTCGGCGGCAGTGTATCGGGCGGCGACCGCGTCGGCTCACTGGTGGGCTTCAACGGCAGCAGCGGCAGCATCAGCAACGCCTATGCCACCGGCAGCGTTTCAGGAGACGACTACGTCGGTGGCCTGGCAGGCTACAACGGCATCGGCGGCAGCATCAGCAACGCCTATGCCGCCGGCAGCGTTTCGGGGACTGGCGACTTCGTCGGCGGGCTGGTGAGCGTGAATTACGGCAGCATCAGCAACGCCTATGCCGCCGGCAGCGTTTCGGGAACCAGCAGCTGGGTCGGCGGGCTGGTGGGCGTGAACGCGGGCAGCGGCAGCATCAGCAACGCCTATGCCACCGGCAGTGTTTCGGCGACTGCCGGCAACTACGTCGGCGGGCTGGTGGGCTTGAACGACGGCGGCACGATCAGCGGCGCCTATGCCACCGGCAACGTCCTGGCACCCGGCGGCTTCGTCGGCGGGCTGGTCGGCTACAACAACGGCGGCATCGGCAACGCCTACTGGGACAGCAGCACCACGGGCCAAGGCGCCGCGGTGGGCACGAACAGCGGCACGGTCACCAACGTCAACGCCGTCACGAGCGGCACCGCCTACAGCCACGGCAGCTACGCCAACCTGGGCACCTGGGCCGAAACGGTTTCGGGCTCCGGCGTCTGGGTGGCCAAGGACGGCAGCGGCAACCCGCAGTGGGTGATGGTCGAAGGCGCGACCCGCCCCTTCCTGTACAGCGAGTACTCCACCAGCATCCGCAACGCCCACCAACTGCAGCTGATGGCCTACAACCTCTCTGCCAGCTACAGCCTGGCCGCCAATGTCGACGCCAGCGAAACCGCCGGCGCCAACCCCAGCGGCATGTGGACCACGGCGGGCTTCTCGCCGGTGGGCAATGGCACGGTGGCGTTCAGCGGCAGCCTGGACGGCCAAAGCCACACCATCACCGACCTGGTGATCAACCGCGGCACGACGTCGAAGGTCGGGCTGTTCGGCCAGGCCGGCAGCAGCAGCGTGATCCAAGGCGTCGGCTTGCTGGGCGGCAGCGTCACCGGCGGCGACGAGGTGGGCAGTCTGGTGGGCCACAACGAAGGCAGCATCAGCAATGCCTACGCCACGGGAACCGTCAGCGGGGCCAACAGTGTGGGCGGCCTGGTGGGCTACGGCTTCGGCGGCAGCATCAGCAATTCCTTTGCCACGGGCGATGTCAATGGCGCCGGCGACAGCATTGGTGGCCTGCTGGGATTCAGCTACGCCGGCAGCATCAGTGGTGCCCACGCCACGGGTGCCGTCGATGGCTCCGGCAACGAAGTCGGCGGCCTGGTGGGCCACAGCGCCGGCAGCAGCGGCAGCATCAGCAATGCCTACGCCACCGGCACCGTCAATGGCACCGGGAACGATGTTGGCGGCCTGGTGGGCTACAACCGCGGCAGCATCAGCAATGCTTACGCCACCGGTGCCGTCACCAGCGCGGGCAACAATGTCGGTGGACTGACGGGTCTTCTCGACCTTGGCAGCATCAGCAATGCATACGCCACGGGCGCTGTCAGCAGTTCCAACGCGGCTGGCGTCGTGGGCGGCCTGGTGGGCTACAACTCCCTCGGCAGCATCAGCAACGCCCATGCCACGGGAGCTGTCGGTGGTGTTGCCTCCTTGGGCGGCCTGGTGGGCTACAACTACAGTGGCAGCATCAGCGATGCCTACGCCACGGGCAACGTCACTGGCTCCGGAGCCACTGTAGGTGGCCTCGTGGGCCTCAACGACGGCGTCATCAGCAATGCCCACGCCACGGGGGCCGTCCGCGGGGCCACCGCCGTCGGCGGCCTGGTGGGCCACAACAGCGGCATCGTCACGAGGGCCTACGCCATCGGCACCGCCACGGGTATGAACGACGTGGGCGGTCTGGTGGGTTTCAACGTCGGCGTCAGCAGCTTCATCGGCAATGCCTACGCCACGGGCGCCGTCAGCGCATCCAATGACTATGCCGGTGGTCTGGTGGGCCGAAACGGCGCCGGCGGCGTCAGCAATGCCTACGCCACCGGGGCCGTCAGCGCGGCCAATGACTACGCGGGCGGCCTGATGGGCTGGAATGGCGGGAGCATCCTCAACACCTACGCCACCGGCGTCGTCAGCGGCGCCGGCCTTGTGGGCAGCCTGGTGGCCCACAACGCCGGCTACATCACGGCATCGTTCTGGCTCGGTGCGGGCAACACTGGCGTGGGCATCAATGCGGGGTCGGTCGATGCGCTGACGCGGGGCCTGAGCATCAGCGAAGCCACCAGCGCCAACACCTACAGCGCCGCCGGCTGGGACATCGCCACCACCGGTGGCAGCAGCGCGGTGTGGCGCATCTACGAGGGCAACACCATGCCCTTGCTGCGCAGCTTCCTGACCGCGCTGACCGTCACGGCCGGCAACGTCAGCAAGACCTACGACGGCACGACCAGCTTCAGCAGCAGCTACACCCTCAGCGATCCAGGTGCCAACACCGGCCTCATCATGGGGACCGCGAGCTACGACACCAGCAGCAAGAACGTGGGCAGCTACGCCATCACCGTCGGCGGCCTGTATTCCAGCCAGCAGGGCTACGACCTGATTTCAGCGGGTACGGCCAGCATCACCGCCGCCACGCTGACCGTCAGCGGCGCGACTGCGGCCGACAAGACCTATGACGGCACGACCAGCGCCACCGTGAGCGGCGGTAGCTTGAGCGGCCTGGTCGGCGGCGACACCGTGGCGCTGAGCCAGAGCGGCAGCTTCAGCGACAAGAACGCCGGCACCGGCAAGACCGTCACCGAGACCTTCGCCATCAGCGGCAGCGACGCCGGCAACTACGTGCTGGCCAGCAGCAGCGGCACCACCACGGCAAACATCACTGCCGCCACGCTGACGGTCAGCGGCGCGACTGCGGCCGACAAGACCTATGACGGCACGACCAGCGCCACCGTCAGCGGCGGCAGTTTGAGCGGCCTGGTTGGCGGCGACACCGTGGCGCTGAACCAGAGCGGCAGCTTCAGCGACAAGAACGCCGGCACCGGCAAGACCGTCACCGAGACCTTCGCCATCAGCGGAAGCGATGCCGGCAACTACGTGCTGGCCAGCAACAGCGCCACCACCACGGCCAGCATCACCGCCGCCGCGTTGACGGTCACCGCCAACAACGACAGCCGCGTCGCCGACGGCAGTGCCTACAGCGGCGGCAACGGCGTCAGCTACAGCGGCTTCGTCAATGGCGAGACCGGAAGCGTGCTCAATGGCAGCCTGGTCTATGGCGGCAGCGCCCAGGGCGCCACCGCGGCCGGCAGCTACAGCATCGCGGCCGGCGGGCTGAGCTCGGGCAACTACACGCTGAGCTATGTCGACGGCGCGCTGGTGATCAGCGCGGCGGCGGCCAGCCCCGCTCCGTCGAGCCCCGCTCCATCTAGCCCCGTACCGTCGAGCCCCGTGCCGTCCAGCCCCGTGCCGTCGAGCGCCAACCCGTCGCTTGGCGATGCGCAGCAGCGCGCAGTGGCCAGCCTGGCCGACTTGCCTAAGTCGCCGGCCAACCCGCACGAGCCGCTGCGCATCGAGTCTTGCGGTCTGAACATGGACCAACCCGCGACCGACTTCTTCACCCGCAACGAGAACAAGCTTTCATGCATGTCACGCCTCGAATCCCGCTGAGCCTGCTTTCCACCGCCCTGGCTCTGGTTTCCACCATCGCCGTCGGCCAGGTCCGCACGCCCACCCCGGATGCCGGCCAGATCCTGCAGGAACCCCGCGCTCCGCAGCCCCTCCCCAGCACCGGGGCTCCGGCCCTGACCATCGACAAACCCGGCGCCGGCAGTGTGGCCGAGGGCGGCGCCCAGGTCCGCGTGGCGGCCATCCACTTCAGCGGCAACACCGCCTTCAGCAGCGCCGCCTTGGAGAGCCTGCTGGCCGACGCCATCGGCAAGGAACAGACCTTTGCCGACCTCAGCCGCCTGGCCGCACGCGTGACGCGGCACTATCGCGAAGCCGGCTACCTGGTCGCCCGGGCCTACCTGCCGGCGCAAGAGCTCAAGAACGGCGTGCTCGACATCGCCGTGCTGGARGGCAACCTGGGCCAGGTCAGCRTCACCAACAACGCCGGCCTCAAGGACTCGGCCCTCGCGCCCTTGAGCGCCCTGCCGCTGAACGCCCCGGTGCARGCCCAGAGCCTGGACCGCACCCTGCTCACCCTGTCGGACCTGCCGGGCACCCGCGTGCAGTCCACCCTGCGCCCGGGCACCACCCTGGGGGCCTCGGACCTGCTGGTGGAGGTGGACAAGACCCGCGCCTTCCAGGGCATTGCCGATATCGACAACTTCGGCAGCACCTACACCGGGCAGTACCGCGTGGGCACCAGCCTGTACTGGAACAATCCGCTGGACCGCGGCGACCAGATGAGCCTGCGGCTGCAGGCCAGCAACACCAGCATGCACTACGCGCGCCTGGGCTACCAGYTGCCGCTGGGCGCCAGCGGCACCCGCGTGGGCGTGGCCGTGTCGCACCTGGACTACCGCCTGGGCAAGGACTTTGCGGCCCTGGAYGCCGACGGCAAGGCCGATACCGTCAGCCTGTATGTGCGCCAGCCCTTGCTGCGCAGCCTGGAGAACAACTGGTATGCCCAGCTCCAGSTGGACGCCAAGAATCTGCGCGACACCGTGGGCAGCACCGCCACCACGTCGGTGCACCAGCTGCGCAATGTCGTGCTGGGGCTGAACGGCGACTGGCAGGATGCGCTGGGTGGGGGTGSCGGCAACAGCCTGGCCGTGAACCTGACCACCGGCCAGCTGCGGCTGGACAACGACAGCCTGGCGCAGGACGCGGCCAGYACCCGAAGCGCCGGGCACTTCAGCAAGCTGAACTACCAGCTGCAACGCGTGCAGGCCTTGCGCCCCRACTGGTCGCTGGCACTCAACCTCGGCGGCCAGCTGGCCGACCGRAACCTGGCTTCGGCGGAGAAGTTCAGCCTGGGCGGCAACAACGGGGTGCGCGCCTATGCGCAAGGCGAGGCCCTGGGCGACGCGGGCTGGCTGGCCAGCGCGGCGCTGCGCTGGCAGCCCGCRCCGGGCTGGCAACTGCAGGCKTTCTACGACGCGGGCGGCGTGCAGCTSAACCACCGCGCGTGGAACCGCACCGGCAGCACCGGCAACCGCGCGCATCTGGCYGGCGCCGGCCTGGGCGTGGGCTGGGCGACGGACAAGCTGGCGTTCTCGCTCACCTCGGCCTGGGCCACCGAGGGCCGCGCCAGCGATGGCCGCCGCGGCGCGCGGCTGTGGGCGCAGGCGACCGTGGCGTTCTGAATCGCTGCAGCTTCCTCGCCTACTTGTCGTGACGCAGGTACGTCGCCTGCTTCGGCAACAGCAAGCTCACCAGGAACGCCACCCCCATCATCGCCGTCACGTACCAGTAGAAGTACGACTCGTG
Source organism: Variovorax sp. P4_B10 (assembly GCF_056402375.1). Classification (NCBI taxonomy): domain Bacteria; kingdom Pseudomonadati; phylum Pseudomonadota; class Betaproteobacteria; order Burkholderiales; family Comamonadaceae; genus Variovorax; species Variovorax sp. P4_B10. The sequence goes on from NZ_JBFUHN010000005.1 coordinate 6,336, forward strand.
CCCGATCGACTTCAGCCCCAGCGCCACGTATTCCGCGCTGCCGCCGAAGATGGCATTGCCTATCGCGTACGACAGGCCCACGCCCAGTGCACGAATCTCGGGCGGGAACATCTCCGCCTTCACGATCCCGCTGATCGAGGTGTAGAAGCTGACGACTGCCAGTGCGAGCGTGATCAGCATGCCGGCCACCAACGGGCTGCCGACGTTCTGCAGGTTGCTCAGCACCGGCACTGTCATCAGCGCGCCCAGCGCACCGAACAGCAGCATGTTGCTGCGCCGGCCGATGCGGTCCGACAGCGCGCCGAACAGCGGCTGCATGCACATGTAGATGAACAGGCAGGCCGTCATCACGTTGCTGGCGGTCTTGATCGACATGCCGGCCGAGTTCACCAGGTACTTCTGCATGTAGGTGGTGAAGGTGTAGAAGATCAGCGAGCCGCCGGCCGTGTAGCCCAGCACCACGAGGAAGGCGCGCTTGTGGTTCGTGAACAGTTCGCGCATCGTGCCCGCGCCCTTGGCGGCGCGGGTCTTGGTGCTGGCGGTTTCGGTCAGCGTGCGGCGCAGCATGAGGGCGACCACCGCGGCGATGGCGCCGATGACGAATGGAATGCGCCAGCCCCAGCTCTTGAGCTCGGCTTCGTCGAGCACCTGCTGCAGCACCACCACGACAACCACCGCCAGCAGCTGCCCGCCGATCAGCGTGACGTACTGGAACGAGGAGAAGAAGCCGCGCTGGCCGCGCATCGCCACTTCGCTCATGTAGGTGGCGGTGGTGCCGTATTCGCCACCGACCGACAGACCCTGCAGCAGCCGCGCGGCCAGCAGCAGCGCGGGCGCGGCGGCGCCGATCTGCGCATAGGTCGGCAGGCAGGCGATGACGAGCGAGCCCACGCACATCATGACGACCGAGGTCACCATCGAAGTCTTGCGGCCCTTGCGGTCGGCCAGGCGGCCGAACAGCCAGCCGCCGATCGGGCGCATGAGAAAACCGGCGGCGAACACGCCGGCGGTGTTCAGCAGTTGCACGGTGGGGTCCGACTTGGGGAAGAACGCCGGCGCGAAATAGATCGCGCAGAAGGCGTAGACGTAGAAGTCGAACCACTCCACCAGGTTGCCGGACGAGGCGGCAAAGATGGCGAAGATGCGCTTGCGCTTTTCTTCGAAGGTGTAGGGGGTGTTGTTGGCGGCGGTCGCGTCGGGGCTGGAGGCGCCGGCGGTGCTCGCACTTGCGATGGCGGTCATGGAAAAGGGGTCCTTGTCTCTGGCTGCGGCCTGCCGCGAAACCACACGCGAAGCCGTTCTGCCGAGTCTGTCCGGCCGCCGCCGTGCTGTCGTCCGTAGCCGGCCGCCGCAGGGCTGCGTAGCGGTACGCAAGGGTAAATACCTAGAAAGGCTTGCAGGCGCGACGCAGAGGCGCTAGAGAGCGTGTTCCCGCAGAAACCGGTCCAACTGGTGGCTGTTCGCCAGCCCCAGCTTGGCGAACAYGTGGGCGCGGTGGGTTTCCACCGTGCGCTGCTCCAGCGGCGCCAGCTCCAGGGCGATCTGCTTGTTGGGCTTGCCCTCGGCCACCAGCCGGGCCACCTGCATCTCGCGCGGCGTGAGCTTGGCCCACAGCGCCTGTGCCGCCTGGCGGGCCTGCCGGCGCACGGCGAGCTCCTCGGCCTTCTGCAGGGCCTTGGCGATGCTGTCGAGCAGGCGCTCGTCGTTGCAGGGCTTCTCGAGCCAGCCGAAGGCGCCGTTCTGCACCGCCTCGACCGCCATGGGAATGTCGCCATGGCCGGACAGGAAGATCGCGACCAGCGGGCTGTCCTGCGCGCGCAGTGCATCGAACACCTGCAGCCCGCTGACGCCCTCCATGCGCAGGTCCAGGATCACGCAGCCCGCACGCTGCAGGTCGGCGCCGGCCAGAAAGGCCTCGCCCGATGCAAAGGTCTGCACCGCGTAGCCGCGCGACAGCAGCAGCAGGCCCAGCGAGCGTCGCACGGCCTCGTCGTCGTCCACCACGCACAGGTTGTTGGCAAGAGCGGTCACGGGGGAGAGATTTCCAGTTCGAGGGTGAAAACTGTGCCACCACCGGCCCGATTGGCAAAGGACAGCCGGCCGCGATGGGCCTCGACGATGGTGCGGCAGATGTTCAGGCCCAGCCCCAGCCCGCCGGTCTTGGTGGTGAAGAAGGGCGCGAACACCTGCTCGGCCAGCGCGGCGTCGATGCCCGGCCCGCGGTCGGCCACGCGGATGTGCAGGCGTCCTTCCCGCACCTCGGCCTCGATCTCGACGAGCCGCTGTTCCGGCGGCGTGGCCTGCATGGCATGCAGGCTGTTGGACAGCAGGTTCAGCAGCACCTGTTCCAGCAGCACGCGGTCGCCGCGCACCTCGGGCAGCCCCGCCGGTATGCGAACCTCGGCGCGCGCCTGGCGCATCCGCATCTCCCCCTGCAGCAGCGCCAGCGCGTTGGCGACCAGCGCCGCCACCGCGCAATCCTCGGTGCCGACGGTGCGCTGGCGCACGAAGCCGCGGATGCGCCGCACGATCTCGGCGCTGCGCTGGGCCTGGGCCATGGTCTCGTCGAGGCTGCTGACCAGCAGCGACTGGTTGCCTTGCTCCGCAAAGGCCTTGGCGGCGCTCGCGAAATTGCTCAGCGCCATCAGCGGCTGGTTCAGCTCATGGGCCAGGGTGGAAGCCATCTCGCCCAGGCTGGCGAGGCGCTGGGCATGCTGCAACTGCTCGTCGTTCTGGCGCTGGCGCAGTTCAGCGCGCTTCTGCTCGGTAATGTCCACCACCGAACTCATCCAGCCGCTGTGCTCGCCGTCGGCGTCGATGAGCGGCGCGGTGTAGACCATGGTGATTACCTCGTGCCCGTCGCGATGCCGCAGGCGCGACTCGAAGCCGGAGCGCGTGGGCTGTCCGCTCATCATGGCGTCGTAGTGGTGCCAGTGCTGCGCCACGTCATCGGGGTGCCAGTAGGGGTAGGGCGGAAGCCGGCCGAGCAGTTCGTCGGCGCCGTAGCCGGTCATCTCGCAGAAGGCGGGGTTGACGTAGATGATGCGGCCCTCCAGGTCGCGTGCGCGCATGCCCACCAGCAGCGAGTCTTCCATCGCCTTGCGGAAGGCGTGGGCCTCGTCGAGCTCGTGGGTGCGCTCGCGCACGCGCAGTTCGAGGTCGCGCCGCGCATCGCGCTGTTCGGCGAAGCGCCGCTCGCGCAGCTGCCAGTACAGCCCGCCCAGCAGCAGCACGCCCGCGCACAGCAGGCCCAGCATCCAGGTGCGCTCGCGTGCGCGGGTGACCTCCGAATGGTCGGCCATCACTGTCAGCGTCCATCCCAGGTCGGGCAGCGGCTCGTCGACCGCGAGGAAGTGGCGCGTCTTGCCGCCGATGTCGGTGCGCACGAGGTAGCCCGGCTGCCCTTCCTTGCGCTCCACCGTCCATGGCAGCGGCGAGAAGCCGGCGCGGGCGCCGTACTGCTGGTCGCGCTTCATGCCGTCCAGGTCGGCAGCGCCGAGGGGCCGCGTGGCCTGGTACATCCACGCGGGCACCGAGCTCAGGAACACGATGCCGCGCGCGTCGGTCAGCAGGATCGGTTCGCGCGCGAAGGCCCAGGCTTCCTGAAGCTGGCGCAGGCTGATCTTGACCGTCAGCACGCCCAGTACGGCGCCGGCCTCGGAGCGCACCGGCGCGGACATGAAGAGCCCCGGCTCGCCGGTGGTCTGGCCCACGCCGTAGAAGAGGCCGCTGCGGCCCGCGCGCGCGTCGATGAAGTAGGGCCGGTTGGCATAGGACTCGCCGACAAAGCTCTGCGGCGTTGCCCAGTTGCTCGCCGCCAGCGTGAGGCCCTCCAGGTCGATCAGGTAGAGCGCGTCCGAGCCCGCGTGGCGGTTCACTTCCTCGATGTAGCGGTTGGCGCGCTGCTGCGCCGCGGGGTCCCGGGGATGGGCCAGCACGCCGAAGACGTCCGGGTGCATGCCTGCGGTGCGCGGGAGGTAGCCGTACTTTCCGGCTGCGTCGCGCAGGCCCAGCGCGTGGACTTCCATCGCGCGGCGGATCGAGTCCGCCTGGAAGCTCGCCTCGCGGCCTGCGGCCCATTGGCCCGCCGCGCCGATCAGCAGCAGCGCCACGGCCACGGCGGCAACCCAGGCGTACAGCGTGCGGTAACGGCCGAGGTGGGAGCTGGCCATCGGCGGTTCGGGCGGGAGGGGCGTCGTGGGAGGCATGAAGGGCGGGGCCRGCCGGAGCGGCGATCGGAATTTTGCCCTGATCCCCGGATCGGCCGGCGTGGCCGCCGTACCATCGCGCCCATGCGAACCCTTTCACTCCCGGCCGGCGGCGAGATGCCGGTGCTTGGCCTCGGCACCTGGCGCATGGGCGAGGTCGCGGGCCGTCATGCAGCCGAGGTCGCCGCGGTGCGCGAGGCCATCGGCCTGGGCTACCGGCTCATCGACACAGCCGAGATGTACGGCGAGGGCGGCGCCGAAACCGTGCTCGGCCAGGCCATCGCCGAGGCGCTGCGCGCAGGCGACGTGCGGCGCGAAGAGCTCTTCATCGTCAGCAAGGTCTACCCGCACAACGCGAGCCGTCGCGGCACGGTCGAGGCCTGCGAACGCAGCCTGAAGCGGCTGGGGCTCGATGCCATCGACCTCTACCTGCTGCACTGGCGCGGCAACCACCCGCTGAGCGCAACGGTCGAGGCGATGCACGCACTCGTCGCGAGCGGGCGCATCGGTCACTGGGGCGTGAGCAACTTCGACACCGACGACATGGAAGAGCTGGCGCAGGTCACCGGCGACGGCCCGGGCTGCGCGGCCAACCAGGTGTACCTGTCGCTCGGCGAGCGCGGCCCCGAGTTCAGCCTGCTGCCCTGGCTGCGCGAGCGCGGCATGCCGCTGATGGCCTACAGCCCGATCGACCAGGGCGCGCTGGCCGGAGACGATGCACTGGGAGCGCTGGCCGGGCGGCTCGGCGTGACCGCCGCGCGGCTTGCGCTGGCCGCGGTGATCGCGCGGCCCGGCGTGGTTGCGATTCCGAAGGCGGTGCGCAGCGCGCACCTTCAGGAGAACCTGGCGGCCGCTTCCCTGAAACTCGACGCGGCCACGCTCGCCGAACTCGAACGTCTCTATCCGCCGCCTCGGCGCAAGAAGCCGTTGGCGATGATCTGACGGACTTCTAGTGCGCTTCGGCCTGCTTGGCCGCGTCGATCACGGCCTGCTCATCGTGCTTCGCACCATTGAGAAACAGGTTCAGCAGCACCGCCGCAATCGACGCCAGCAGAATGCCCGACTCGATCAGCGAGTGGATCGCATGCGGCATCCATTGCTTGAAGTTGGGTGCGATGAGCGGAATCATGCCGATGCCGATCGACACCGCGACGATCATCGCGTTGTGCCGGTTGCCCTTGAAGTCCACGCCCGAAAGAATGCGGATGCCCGTGGCCGCCACCATGCCGAACATCACCAGGCCCGCTCCGCCGAGCACCACGGTGGGCAATGACTCCACCAGCGCCGCCATCTTGGGCAGCAGCCCGAGCACGACCAGGATCACGCCGCCGGCCACGCAGACATAGCGGCTCTTGATGCCGGTGACGGCCACCAGGCCCACGTTCTGCGAGAAGCTGGTGTACGGAAAGGTGTTGAAGATGCCGCCGATCAGCGTGCCCAGGCCGTCGGTGCGCAGGCCGCGTGCCAAGTCCTTCTGCCCGATCTTGCGATCGGTCATTTCGCCGAGCGCGAGGAACATGCCCGTCGACTCGATCATCACCACGATCATGATCAGCGTCATCGTGAGGATCAGGATCGGGTCGAACTGCGGCATGCCGAAGTGGAAGGGCAGCACGACATCGACCCACGCGGCCTTGCCCACCTTCTCGTAGGTCATGAGCCCGGTGATCGAGGCCACCACCGCGCCGATCACGATGCCCAGCAGCACCGAGATGTTGGCGACGAAGCCCTTGGCGTACTTGACGATCAGCAGGATCGACACGAGCACCAGCGCCGCCACGCCGAAGCCCGAAAGGTCCGCGTACTTGGGGTTGGGCACCGTGGGCATGATCGCGAAGCCCTTGGGCACTGCCGGAATCGAGCTGCCCGGCGAGGTCACTTCCGCGAGCCACTTGGCATACACCGGGTCCACCAGTGCAGGTGCGGTCGGGCCTACGGGATTGCCGAAGATCCAGTTGATGCCCACGCGCATCAGGCTGATGCCGATGACCGCGATGATGGTGCCGGTGACCACCGGCGGAAAGAAGCGCAGCATGCGGCTCACGAGCGGCGCGATCAGTATCGACACGACGCCCGCGCCGATGATGGCGCCGAAGAGCAGCTGCGCACCGTTCTGCCCGGGGTTGGCATTGGCGATGGCCACCATCGGCGCGACCGACGCGAAGGTCACGCCCATCATCACCGGCAGCTTGATGCCGAACCACTGCGTGGCGCCCAGTGCCTGGATCAGCGTGGCAATGCCGCAGCAGAACAGGTCGGCCGAGATCAGCAGCGCCACCTCGTCGGGCGACAGCTTGAGCGCGCGGCCGACGATCAGCGGCACCGCGACGGCGCCCGCATACATCACCAGCACATGCTGCAGGCCGAGGGCCGCGAGCTTGCCCGAAGGCAGGCGCTGGTCTACCGGATGGACTGTCTGAACAGTGGAAGAGGTCTCGGCCGTCATCGTGCATCTCCTGGCGCAGCAAGGGGAAAACGTGCGTGGACGGCGCGGTTGTCCGTGGCGTCCACAGTGTGTGTACGCCAAACTGTATACAATTTATGCGGCAATCTGGATGCGGAAAACCCGCATCGCGGGCGGTCGAGCGAAGACGATCAATCTTCCATTTTCAGCCGCCGCATGAGCCAGTTCGCGGTGAACTCGAAGTGCTCTCGCATGTTCGACTCCGCCGTGTGACCATCATCCCCAAATACCAGTGGCGTCACATTGAAGCCAAGCGCCGCAAGAGATGCAGGTTCATCTCTGGAGACGAGATCTTCGCGAGCGCCGTTCACCATGAGAATGGGTTTGCGCAACTGCACCGCAGTCGGTGTCTTCAATTGGCGTGAGAGCTGGAATGCTTCGTAGTATTCGCACATCGCCTGACGAGGTGTCGTCTGCGGATTCATGTTCGCGAACACGGTGTAGGGCGCGACGATCCATGCAGGCGCTGTCTTGCAATGCGCTTGTCCAAAGCTCGAATCGCTGGGGCCGCCGATGTTGACAATCGCTTTGTAGAAGTCGTTTCTCAGCCCGCCAAGCGTCCCCAGATAGCCTCCCATGCTCCACCCGTACACGGCCACTCGGTTCGCGTCCAGGTCGCTGCGGGTCTTGATGTAGTCGGCAATGGTGTCAAACATCACGGAGGACTCCGGACGGAATCCCAGCTGGTTCTCCCCAGTGTCTGGATTTTCCACAATGATGGTGGCGAACCCGCGGCTCATGAAGTAGTTGCTGTGCCGGATCATCTCCGTCTTCAGGTTGTCGAGGCCGCCGAGAATAACCAGCACCGGCAGCTTCTCGTTGCTGCTGCGTCGTGTCGGGGGTGCTCGGAAGTAGCCAATGAATTCTTTCTCTCCGGTCTTGAATGTGATCCGTTGGAGCGGCTTTCCCGCGACCGCATGGGCTCGTTCGGTCGCCTGCAGATCCGCGGCGGGGACACGCTTGGGCAGCCGATTCATCCGCAGATAGAAAGCCGCCTTCTTGTATTCGGCCGATGCGGCAGTGCTGTCGCCCCGCTCTTCGGCCACGCGGGCTCGTTCCAGATGCACCTGAGCGGGCTTGTTGAAAGTCGCTTGCCAGACCGCCTGCGACGGCCCGGCGTGCTCCGGCAGCGTTCCAGCGATGTCGTCGAACGTGCTTGCTTCGATGCCGGCATCCTCGAGCCACCAACAGATGTTGAATTTGAACGAAGGATGCATGCGAGCGATGCCTCCTGGGTACTCCGCCTGTCCTTTCCTGCAGAACTCGGCCATGCTGTCCGCGGCCCTGCCCGAAGGGATGCCCTGCGCTGCGGATTCTTGCGGCGCTGCCGCGACAAGAAAGACGGCTCCGAGGGCCGTCGAGAGTTTCAAGATCAATCTGTTCGTCATGGTCTTTCCTTTGTCGGGTTGGGTGGCTCACGCCCGTCGCAGGGGCGAAGAAGCGATCTACTTGGCGTTATTGGGGCTACACACTGGGCAGCCAGCCATTGCCGCGATACCAGGCGACCGTATCGGCAACGGTTTGCTCGATCGGGCGAAACTTGAGTTGAAGTTTCTGCTCGCTCTTCGTGTGGTCGAAATGGCTGCGCCCCGCCTCCTTGCGCATCAGCCGCACCGTCGCCAGGCTGAGCAGGATGGGCTTGCCGCTGATCCGCGCGTAGAGCTCCTGTGCCGCCGCCAGGAGATACAAGAGCGCAAAGGGCAAGTTGCGTGTCGGCGTCTTGATGCCCGCGATCTTCCCCACCAAGGGCACCAATTCCTGCATCGTCATGTGGCGGCCGGCAGCCAGATAGCGTTCGCCGCGCTGCCCGTGCTCCGCGGCCGAAATCTGCGCCCTCGCCACATCGCGGGCATCGACGACGGAAAAGCTGCCGGGCAGCAGCCCCGGCAGTTTTCCACGCACCACGTCGTTGACAAATTGTCCCGAGGAGGTGGGGCCGATATCGGCTGGCCCCCACATCCATCCCGGCAAGACAAAGCTCGCGTGCATGTCCGGGTGCACCGCAAGAAAGGCCGATACGACCTGATCGGCCAGTATCTTGCTGCGGTAGTAGTCGTCGCCGGCATCCGCCAGGTCGCGCAGACAGGTCTCGTCGATGGGCATTCCCGGCTCGCCATTCAGCACCGCGATGGACGAGGTCTGAACGAAGCGCCGGATGCCGGCGTCGTATGCCCGCTCGATGAGCTGCTGTGTGCCGTCCACATTGATGCGCTTGAGCTCTTCCCAGTGGCTGCCTCCCTTGAAGTTGTCCCGGAAGAACGCGGCGGTGTGGAATACCACGTCGCATCCCTGCAGTGCCCTGGAGAAAGCGGGTACATCCGCCATGTCGCCCAGCACCAGTTCGACACCTTTCACCCCTGCAAACTGCTGCTGACCTTTGGCCTTCGAGCGGACGAGCGCCTTGACGGAGACGCCTCGCATGACCAGCTCGCGCACAAGGTTGTTGCCGAGAAGGCCGGTGGCGCCGGTGACAAACGCGGACCTTGGGCTCTTGGTTTTTTCCATATCGAATGAATCTCAAAGATCAAATGAGCTTTGAATGTACCTTTGCCATTTTGAAATATCAAGTGATATCTGAATGCCGATGTCCAGACTTGCTTTCGGAAGCACGCACCCGCCGGTCGATATCCAAAGTTCATGTGATATCTTTTGGGGCATGAGCCCAACGACGGCAAGAAGGCGCCTGACCCGCGAGGAAAGCCGGGCGCAGACGCGCGAGCGTCTGATCGAAACCGCGCAGCACTTGTTCGTGTCGAACGGGTATGGGGGCGCGTCGATCCGCGACATCGCGGACAAGGCGGGCTACTCCCAAGGCGCCTTCTATTCGAACTTTTCGAGCAAGGAAGACGTCCTGCTGGAGTTGCTGCGACGGCATATGGAAGGGGAAGCAACGCAGCTTTCCAAGGTCATGGGCAACGACCGACAAAAGCCTGAGCAGATGCTGTCCGAACTGGAAACCTGGGCTTCCACGCTCAACCACGATGCCGATTGGTGCATGCTTTCCATCGAACTGCAGTTGCATGCCAACCGCAGTCAAACCTTCGCTGCGGAGTACCAGAAGGTGTGGGACAAACACCGGTCCGAGATCGGCGGCGTGATCGGCCAGCTGTTCGGCAAGCTCGGGCGCACGCCTCCTGCCGCACCGGACGAACTGGCCGCTGCCTTCATGGCACTCTCGCATGGGCTGGCACTGCAGCGGATGACCACGCGCCCGGATCCCTCGGGACGGCTGATCATGGTGTTCCTGCGCGGACTGATCGCAAGTGCGGAATGCCTGGGAACCGAAACTGCCGCACCGGCCGACGCCTCTTCGCGCGGGCCCAAAAAACGCTCTCCGAAGAAAGGCCAACGCTGAATCGCACCCGGGTGCCCTGGACACCGTCGAGTCGTCCTGCAGGCGCTCCCTAGGCGAGCAGCGCCTTCACCAGATCGAGCTGCCGGTCGGGCTTCTCGGTGCCCAGTTCGAGGCTGGCCTCGATGCGCTCCAGGTGATCGATCATGCAGGCCACGGCGCCTTCCACGTCGCCCTTGCGGCAGATGCGCAGGAACTCGGAGTGCTCGTCGGACGAGCAGTGCGGGTCGTTCGACGAGTGATAGAGCATCGCGATCAGCGAGCTGCGCGCGACCAGCTCGCGCACCAGCTCGGCCAGCGTCTTGTTGCCGGTGGCCTCGGCCAGCGCCACGTGGAAGTCGCCCAGCACCTTCTCGCGCACGGTGCCGGTGGTGGTGGTCTGGCGCAGCGCAGTGCGCTCGAACTTGATGTGCTGCTCCAGCACCTGGTAGTCGCGCGGCCGTGCATGGGCGACGAACAGGCGCACCACCTCGCTCTCGAGGATGCGGCGCACCGCGAACACCTCGCGCGCCTCCTGCACCGTCGGCTGGCAGACGAAGGCGCCCTTGTCGGGAACCATCTCGATGAGCTTGTCCTTCGAGAGCATCAGCAAGGCCGCGCGCACCTTGGTGCGGCTCACGGAGTAGACGCGGCCCAGTGCCTCTTCGCGCAGCCAGGTGCCGGGCGGCAGGCGCTTCTCGACGATCGCGGTGGCGATGTCCTGGGCGATGCTTTCGATCGAGCTGCCCTTGTCGGTGGCAGTGGCCCCGCTCTCGGCCGGAGCGGCGGTTGCAGGAGAGGCGGGGGATTTGGAGCTGGCGCGGGGYATGCGGAGATTGTGGCTCAGCGTGCGGCCCCGGCGCCTGCGCAGCCCCGTATCACCCGATGAGGGTGAAGCCTTCGAGGGCGCCGGTCATGGTCTTGGGCAGGGGCCGCGCGAGTTCGCCGTGCTTGCTGGTCTGCAGCTTCAGCGCGACCAGCGACTCGACGAGCTTGGTGCCCGCGGCCACGCCGTCGATCACCGGCACGCCGAGCAGGCCGCCGATGTGCTCGCACAGGTCGGTCATGCCCGCGCAGCCGAGCACGATGCAGTCGGAGCCATCTTCCTCGAGCGCGCGCCGGCATTCGTCGACGATGCGCTCGCGTGCACGCGAACCCGGCGCTTCCAGTTCGAGCACCGGCAGCTCGCAGGCGCGCACGTTGGCGCAGAAGCGCTCCATGCCGTAGATCTCGGCCAGGTGCCAGGCCTGGCCCATCGTGCGGCCCAGCGTCGTCACCACGCTGAAGCGGCTGCCGATCATGCTGGCCAGGTGCATCGCCGCTTCGGCGATGCCCACTACCGGGCCGCGCGCCAACTCGCGCGCGGCCTTCAGGCCCGGGTCGCCGAAGCAGGCGATCACATAGCCGTCGATGCCGTCGCGCTCGCCGGCCGCAATCTCCTGCAGCAGGCCGGGCACGGCGAGCGCCTCGTCGTAGTGGCTCTCGATGGAAACCGGCCCCATGGCCGGGCTGACCGCGACGATTTCCGTGCCGGCTTGCGCCACTGCGCGGGCGCAGGCGCCGATCTTCTCGGTCATGCTCCAGGTGGTGTTGGGGTTGATGATCTTGATGCGCACGGCGCGGCCCTTTCTTTCTCTTTCGGTTCAAGTCTTGTTGTTGCGGTTCAGCAGGGCATAGATGACGAAGCCCAGGCCCATGCCGATGAACCATGCATAGTTCGCGCCACCGCGCAGCACCGGCACCATCACGCACAGGATCGGAACGATCGCCGACGGCACCAGTGCCTGGATCGCCTTCGGGTTGTAGCCGCTGCTGTACCAGTACTTGCCCTGCTTGCTCATGGTGTAGAGCGCGTCGACGTCGATCTGTTGCTTGCGCACGATGTAGTAGTCGGCAATCAGGATGCCGAACAGCGGGCCGATGAACGAGCCCAGCACATCGAGCGTGTAGTGGATGACCTCGGGGCTGTTGTAGAGGTTCCACGGCGTCAGGAACACCGAGCCCACCGCGGCGATCATGCCGCCCGTGCGCCAGCTGATGTGCTGCGGCGCCACGTTCGAGAAGTCGAAGGCCGGCGAGACGAAGTTGGCGACGATGTTGATGCCGATGGTGGCGATCATGAAGGTCAGTGCACCCAGCACCACGGCGGTGGTGCTGTCGATCTTGCCCACGGTGTGCACCGGATCGGTGATCAGCTCGCCGAACACCGGCAGCGTGGCGGCCGTGGTGATCACGGTCAGCAGCGAGAAGAAGACGAAGTTCACCGGCAGGCCCCAGAAGTTGCCCTTCTTCACCGCGTCGAAGCTCTTGCCGTAGCGCGAGAAGTCGCCGAAGTTGAGCATCGGTCCGCTGAAGTAGCTCACCACCAGCGCAATGGCCGAGAGCATCACCGGCAGCGCGTCCCAGCCCTGGAACTTGATGCCGCCCAGGTTCAGGTCGATCCTGCTCCAGCCGGCCTTCCACACCAGCCAGCCGCACAGCACGGCCATCACCACGTACACGGCGGGGCCCGCCCAGTCGATGAACTTGCGGATGGCCTCCATGCCGTGCCAGAACACGAAAGCCTGCAGCACCCACATGACCATGAACGCCACCCAGCCGAGCGTCGACAGGCCCACGAAGCCGTGCTGCGCCACGTCGGCGTAGGGCGCGAGGTTCGGGAGCATGTGCAGCGCCAGCACCATGAAGGCGGCCGAGGCGAGGTAGGTCTGCACGCCGTACCAGGCCACCGCGATCAGCCCGCGGATGATGGCCGGGATGTTGGCGCCCAGCACGCCGAAGGGTGCGCGGCACACCACGGGGTAGGGCACGCCCGTCATCTGGCTCGGCTTGGCCACGAGATTGCAGAAGAACTGCACGATCACGATGCCCACCAGCAGCGACACCAGCACCTGCCAGCTCGACAGGCCCAGCGCGAACAGGCTGCCGGCCGTGATGTAGCCGCCCACGCTGTGCACGTCGGACATCCAGAACGCAAAGATGTTGTATTGGCCCCAGGTCTGCTTCTTCAGCGGGGCGAGGTCCTCGTTGGTCAGGCGCGGGTGGTAGCCGGGCTTGATGACGGCGTTCGATTCCGCGTGCGGCGCAAGGCCGGCTTCGCTTGCCCCCGCGGGGGCCTGGCTGACGACTGTGCTCATGGTCTTTCCTCGTGCGAGTGAATTGGGGTTTCGAGACCCGTTTTGACGCAAATTTCGCGCCGGATTTACGGATGCGTTATTTGTATACAAAAACTGCGCGCAATCAAGACCATTCGAGGAATCATATATCCGTAGATTCCCGGAGGGAATGCTGATGCTCAATAAAGTGCGTCGCCATGTCGACGATTTCGTCGCGGGGCTGGGGAGTTCGCTGGGCCCAGTAGCGAATGGCTGTTTTCATCTGTCGATGCGACCACAGTTACACATACTTCTCCGACAACACCAGAGGCATCGCAGGAGAGTCGAATGGGTCGATGCCTCCGATCTCTACGCCTGCACCTCTGACCCAGGCTGACAAGGATCTTGTAGCGTTCTGCAGACGCAGCCCAGCACCGACAACATCATGCTGCGCGGGGTGAACGCCGCGCCAGTGCTGCCGGATACGACGCTGCAGCGCTCGAACAACCGCGGTGCGGGCAGCACCCGCATGGAAGGCACGCAGCTCATTCCGCCGCCGCAGCCGCTGGTCGATACGCGCAAGCTGGCGCCCAGCCCGCTGCGTGGGGCGCTGCCGCCTACGGCCGATCCGGTCAGCGCGCGGGAGCTTCCGTAGGGCAGCAAGCGGAGGTGTTCAGTGTCATCAAAGGCCGGTCAAGGTCGCTAATGGGAAGGCTGGCAAGAGGAAGCAGTCGAGCGCTGCATCGGTATGTGAAGCACCCTGCACGGTCTTGCGCTTCTTGGCAACGCCCGTGGACCTCCGCACCCCACGGTTCCGGCACCTGCCTCGGCGCGCACGAAGCCGCGGCGTGCCGGCTCATCGGGCAAGGTGCCCATCGCAGTTGTCTTGCTGATGAGCGATGCGGGGATGAGGCGGACGGGGTTCAGTTGCTGTAGAACGCGCCCCGGCCGGTGCCGCTCACGTAGATGCGTCCGTAGATGTTCTGATCGGCCGCCATCACGCCGATGCCGCCGAACTGGTGGGCGTCGTCGTTGAAGCGGGTCCAGGTGGCGCCGGCGTCGTCGGAGCGGTACACGCCCCACACGCCGTTCACCACGCCCACCACGTAGACCGCGGCCGAGTACGCCGCACCAGGCGCTGCCTTGCCCAAGGCCACCAAGGTGGCGCCCTGGACGTCGGGCCACGGGTTGCTGCCCATGATCGACGTAAAGTGGCTCAGCTTCTTCCAGGTCGCCCCCGAATTCACCGAGCGGTACACGGCGTTGCCGTCGGCCAGCCAGAGCTCGCCTTCGACGTTGGGGTTGACTGCCAGCGAGGTGTTCGTGAAGTAGTCGGGAACCAGCCCCGCGGCCACCGAGCCCTGGCTCAGCGTGAACGTGTGGCCGCCATCCGTCGACACGTAGACCTTGCCCGGCGTGCCCCACCAGTGGCCGCCGGAATCGTAGGCATAGACCTTGTTCGGGTTCTTGCGATCTGCGACCAGGTGGTAGGCGCGGGGGAAGATGGTGTCGATCGCGGGCAGATTGGTCGGCACCCAGGTGGCGCCGTTGTCCGTGGTGTAGGACGGCACCGAGTAGCCGGGCGCCCAGACCGCCCTGTTGCGCGCGGTGACGGCGATGCTCGCTTCCCCACCCTTGTTTTCCGCGACGCCCGGCGGGTAGGTGGCGAACTTCGCCCAGGTCTTGCCGCCGTCGCCGGACCAGACGCCGTAGCCGGTGCTGTTGCCCAGGACGACGCCGATGGTGGCCATGTATTGCGGGTCGGACCACGCCATGTCGGCGGCGAAGCCGTTGCTCCAGCTGGTGGCCGGCGTCAGGGTCGGCTTGGTCGCAAGGTTGGTATGCACCCAGGTGCCGATGTCGCCCGTGCTGTTGATCACGGTGTATGTGGCGCCGGCCGGCGGCGTGGCCAGGCCCAGGACGGCAGTCTCCTCGATGCCGTCGTTCAGCTCGTTCCAGCTCGGCGTGGCCGAGGAAGCGTCGCGCGTTTCCCAGACCCCGCCGCCATGGCCGTACAGGATGTGATCCCGGTCGGCAGGATCGATCTCCATGTCGTCGGGCCATCCCCAGAAGGGCGCGTCGGCCGGCGTATGCGGCATGGTGGCCGCGATCTCGCGCCAGTTGCGGCCGGCATCGTCGGACAGCTGGATGATTTGCTGGCCGCTGAAGCTGCCCCAGGTGTTGGTCACACCCAGCGCAATGCGCGTGGTCGAGCCGGTGCCGGAGACGGACAGGCCGCCGTAACCGGTGGAGTCGTTGCTGTCGAGCAAGGTCCAGTTGCTGCCGTTGAACTTGTACAAACGGGCGGGACCACCGGCGCCTGGTCCGGTCTCCTTGGTGAACACGACATAGAACATGCCGTCCGCGGCGCGCACCATGTGCGGGATGTGATAGCCGGAGATAGGGACCGAGACCGGGGTCCACGAGACGCCGCCGTTGCTGGACTTGTACAGGTTCGAGGCCAGGCCTGCTGTCTGGACGTAGTCCGGGGCGATGGGCGCGTAGATCGTCTGCGTGGCCGAGCCACTGCCCTTGGTGCCGGTGTCGTACACGACCGTCTCGACGCCCATCGCGCTGTCCATGCCCAAGGCATTGACCTGATCCTGGGTCAACTTGGCGGACGACAGCGACGTGACCTGCGCCCAGGTCAGGCCCGAGTCGATGCTCTTCCATAGGCCGGCCGTGCGCGTGCCGTAGAACAGCGTCGAAGGCTTGTTGGGGTCGACCATCAGGCGTTCGCCGATGGCCCGGCCGGGGTTGTTGCCGCCCAGCGGGAAAGGCAGGGCGACGTAGGTCCACTGGTCACCGCGGTTGCTGGAGATGTACAGGCGGCCGTTGCCCCCGGACGTGTACATGCCGGCGGCCATGTAGACGAGCTGGTCGTTGTTCGGATCGACGGCAATGCTTTCGACGCCGTGGAAACTGGCCTCGCCTCCACCGAAGCCCAGGCCATCGGTGATGGGCACCCAGGCTGAGGTGGGCTGATTCCAGCGGTAGGCGCCGCCGACGTCGGTGCGTGCGTACAGCAGATTGGCGGTCGTCGGGTGGAAGACGAGGCCGCTGACGTAGCCGCCACCGCCGAACTTCACGCTCTTCCAAGAGGTGCCCTGGGCGGCTGCGGGTTCAAACGCGGGTGCGGGTGCGGGTGCGGGTGCGGTTGCGGTTGCGGTTGCAGGTGCGGTCGCGGGTATGCCTGCAACGAGCGCTGCTGTCGAAGTGCCCGACGACCCACCACAAGCCGCAACCCATGTGCTCAGCAGCCCGATCGCGATGAGCCGCGCGCGATTCCAGTTGCGGGGGATCGTGGATCGAGCCGGCGACAATCTGTCAATGGACGTCTCACTCATTCTTCTTGAAATCCGTGACATTTTTGGCATATTTGTGTAATTGTGCAAACGCAGCAAGAACCGAACCGCGCAGATCGTCGCCGCGCGGCCGTGAAAAAACGACAAGATGCGTCGCCCGGATCGATGCGCGGGTAATCGCGCATCGAGCCCACTACGGCTTGGAAACGAACAGCCCGAATTCGGAAAGAGCTGTCGCCGTTGTTGGCTGCGATGTTCAGCCGGTAGTAGCGATACGAGGCCGGACTCGCGACCGCGTAAGTCTTCAACTCGAAGCGTTTCTGGTTGCTTTGCGTGTCGAGCGTGGTCCAGTTGGAGCCATCGTTGGAGCCCTGGAGCTGCCAGTCCTTCGGATCACGCTCGACGAGATTGGCGTCGGGCGTGCTGGTGACCGCATAGCGCAGGACGCGCTCCGTGTGCCCGAGGTCGTACTGCAGCCAGCGGGTCGTGCCGGAGTAGAACTATTGCGTCGCCGAGTCCTGGTCCAAGGCGCTTTCAGCGTTGCCGGAGTTGCTCGCGCTGTCGGTGGCAGTGCCGCCTGTGGCAGCCTTGACCATCGGACGCCCCGGTGCGGCACTGTCCTCAGGAGAACGGCCGCTCGTTCCGACGGAGTTGCTCGCCGTGACGGTGTAGTAGTAGGTYGTGCCATTGACCACGGAAGTGTCCGTGTAGCTGCTGCCCGTGACGCCCGACGCGATGGCCTCGTAGGGCCCGCCGCTGAATTCGGAGCGGCCGACGGTGTAGCCGGTGGCCCCGAAGGACGCCTGCCAGCGCAGCGGCACGGCGCCATCGCCCGGCGAGGCCAGCAGCATGGCGGGCGCCGCCGGAACGACGCGCGGGGCACCACCGTCGCCGCCGGTGATCTGGACATTGCTGAAGACGCTGTTGTTCAGCTTGCTTGTGACCGACGAGACCACCAATCCGACATAGATCGTGTCGGGAACGGGGGCGACGATGCGGCCGACATCGGTGGCAGCCCAATTGGTGCCATCGGGAGAAACGTAGCCGGTGATGATGTTCCCGATGCGCTCGAGCTTCACCCAGTGAGTGGGCCCGGAGCTCGTAACCTTGTTCGCGTAGTACGAGCCGCCATACACCGCCAGTTTCGTCATGTTCTGCAAGACTTCACTCTTGTAGTTCATCGCCATCCAGGCGCGCGGAGCGC
Source organism: Variovorax sp. P4_B10 (assembly GCF_056402375.1). Lineage (NCBI taxonomy): Bacteria > Pseudomonadati > Pseudomonadota > Betaproteobacteria > Burkholderiales > Comamonadaceae > Variovorax > Variovorax sp. P4_B10. The sequence goes on from NZ_JBFUHN010000005.1 coordinate 23,943, forward strand.
CTGGTTCCAGGCTTGTGCGCATCATCACGCCCGCCACTGCGGACGGGTGGGTGTTCTCGAGCGACTCGACTTTCGCGATGATGGTGCTGTTGCCGGTGAGGGCCTTGTAGACGAAGTGGCAACTGTCCCTTGCGCCCCAGATGTCGTAGCCTGCCCCAGCCACGTTCCACTTGCCGTCGGCGTAGGTCGCCGAGCCGGCCGGGCTGGCGCCCCCGATGTCAGCACTGCTGAACCCCGAGGTGATCGAGGTCGCCGAGGGAATGGGCAGCGCCGGCGGCGGCGTCGCCTTGGAGGTGTCGGACTCCCTGAGGAACATGAAGCTGCCGCCGTCCACCGGCATCCGGAGGCGCCTCTGCGCGATGAAGGGTGCCTGGAGACCCTTGCGCAGGACGTAGGCGTTATAGATCTGGGTCAGCGCCACGGTCCCGCCATTGGCGCCGTCCCAGCCGTGCCCGGTGACATCGGTGAGGTAGTAGCGATCGGTGGTGCCGAAAGGAAGCGCGGGCGTCGGCACGCGCTCGTTCACCCTCGCGAAATACTCACCCGCCGCCAGCAGGCGGTTGTCGAAGTCGGAATAGATGTCGATGCCTTGACTCCAGAGCGCCTCGGCGAGCATGGTCAGTGACTTGAGCTGCCCATAGGCATGCCCCTGGTCGCGCAGCGAGTCGCCGAGCATGCCGATGTCGTTGGAGTTGCGCAGCCCGATGTGGGCCAGCGTGCGGGCCTGATAAACGACCCTGTCCAATGTCTCGATGTCGTCGTTGTAGATCGCCATCAGCCCCAGCGCGGTGAGGGACAGTGCGCCCTTGTTGGCGGCCCCGAACTGGCTTTCGCCGTAGGGGTTCGCTGCCGGCATCAGCACGTCCTTGAAGTACTTCTTGACGATCGCCGTGTCGGCCTCCTTCCAGCCCGGCCATGTGGTGCGCAGGATTTCCGCGCCGCCCACGAAATCGAGCGCGTAGTCGCCCAGGTCGAGCATCGACTCGCGACCCGAGAACTCCGTATGGGTGGTGGCCCATCCAAGCAGGAACTTGCTCGCGTGCTCCGCGTATCGCTCGTCACGGGTGAAATACCACAGCCGCGAGAGATTCGAGATCGCAACCATGTCGTTGCGCCAGGCCCAGAGGTTCTCGTCGGGAGCGCGGCTCACCTTCGCGAACGGTCCATACCCTCCGTAGCTGAGCCTGGACTTGGGACTGTTAGCCAGTTGGTCGTAACCGGACTTCCACGGCTCCTTACCCTGATCGACGTTCACCTTGAGCGTCTGAAGATCCGAGAGGGTAAGCCCGGCGCCTGGATGCTTGATGACGCGGGCCACCGGGGTGTCTCCCGGGGCGGCGGGAATCTCCGGTGTGCCTCCCGCGACAGCGGGCACCTCCGGGGTGCCCCCCGCGACAACAGGGACCGTAGCGCCTGCCTGGAAACTTCCCGAATCTCCGCCCCCGCAACCGGGGAGCACGACCGCGCTCAATACGAGCAACGCAGCAGCAAAATTGGTTTTATCAAACATGGGAACCTTCTTAGTCAATACGCGGAAAAGTCGCGGGACCCGGCATGGGTCGCCAGCTTTCCTCGAGGCGTTGATTTCATTGATAGGCCCGCGATCCGCCTTAAAGGCTTTTCGGCTCGCGAGGCTGACTGATCCTGGTGTTCATCCAGGAAAAGGATGTAGAACCGGGGCGCCTTCCACATACATGGTGGTCGAGTACGTCGCCGTCGGATCAAGTGCGATTCCAGCGTCCGATCGCTACTTCAAGGCCGCACCGCCTCGCGCAAGGTACTGGCCCGAGAGGCGGGCAAACTGGCCGCCATCGGTGGTAATCGAGGTCTGATGGCTCCCTCCGGGGCTGAAGACGATCGCGAACGTGTGGGTGTCGCCGTACTCCTGTGTGTTGCGCAGCATGTAGTCGACATGGTTGTTGCGGTAGTGCTGGTCGGTGCCGCCGGGCGTGTCGGAGGGCACGCCCATCGGCGTCTGCCACCACAGGATCGGGAGGTCATTGCCCAGTGCTGCACGGTAGTCCGAAATCTGCTTCTGGGAGTCGTGGAAATTCGGGCTGGTCTTGTTGCTTGCGTCCCAGTAGAACGTTCCGCTTCGTCCCGTGCATTCGTCGGGCGGCGATTCAACTTCCCAGCAGCCCGCGTCGCGGTCGCTGGTCTGGGCGACGATGAAGTCCGCCTTGTCTGCTCCGACCACGCGCATCTGCGCGCCGATCTCGGCAGCGGTGCCGCTCCAGAAGGAGGGCGGGAACCCTATCAGCGCCTTGGGCGCGATCTGCCTGCCCATCTGCACGAGGCATTGACCGAGGCCCGCGGCGGTGTTCGGCAACCCGGCACATTCCGCCTGGCTGTTGACGACGGCCGGAACTTGCGTCGCGTCGTGATCGGGCCTCTTCGACGCAAGGAATCCCCAGAAGTCCGGCTCCAGGTTGATCAGAACGGGCCCGCGCAGGTCCGCAATGAGCTGGTACATCAGCCGCGTCTGGCCCCAGTATTTGTTCATGAAGGCCGCGTCGTTGATGCCGCTCAGATCGCCCTTCATCTGGTAGAGCGTGAACATCGGAATCGCGCCGTAGGCCTGCTTGGCCTGCGCGGTGTATGTGAGGTACGCGCCGTCGGGACTGTTCCAGGTAGGCCAGGCGCCTGCGCCAGTGCCTACCAGGTAGGTGTCCACGATGTCCGGGTGAATGTCCTGTTTCTTCATCTCGTCGATGGAACCGGAGCCGAGCCCGAACAGCACCCGGGCGGGCTTGCCGAGCCTGGTCACCAGTGCTGTGGTCGCTGCGACGGGCGCAGTTCCCCCATTTGTGCCACCTGCGCTGCCTGTGCCGGCTGTGCCAGAACCACTTTGGGCAGCACCTTGGCTGCCGCCAGTGCCACTGCCCAGGCCGAACAGGCCGGCCGGGCCACTGCCTTGGTTGCCGCCACCTCCTCCGCCACAGCCAGACAGGAGCACCGAAATCATCAGTGCGGAAACGCATCCTCGGGGAAACATCATCATGGGAATGATTTTTTTGAGATTGAAGAGAACCAGCCGCCGCACTCGTTGCGTACTTCGCATGCGGGGGAATACTTTCGTAGTGCATGGCCAGCGGCATGTCGCAGGCTCGGGCCCGGATCCACTCGCCGACCAAGCCATGAGGCGCACGATTCATGCCTCAGTTCCCCGCCGCAGAAGAACGCGCCAATTGATCCCGGAAAGTGACGCGGAGCGTCGCTTCGGATTCACTTTGTGACAAGTTATGGCCAGCTCTTAAGTGGAGTCCGACAAAAAAGGAAATACCGGCGCATCAGGCCTAACATCAACCAACACTTGTGCATTACAACGTGCTCCATTCACGATGCGGCGATCGACGGAGTGGGAGCAGCTGAGACTTCGTCCTTGTTTTTTTGACTGCATCGAAAATCGAGATGCACTCGCTCATTTTTCAGGGGAATGGCATTGTTCTCTCACGCGTGCGGACAGCCTCTGAACGCTATGCACTGGATGCTGGCACCCAATCCTGATGACTGAGCTTCGCCACGCCCATGTCGGCGAGCATCGACGCTGCCAGCGGCCGCTGCTGGCGGCTGGGGTAGAGCACACTCAGGCCGCGGCCGGCCCGCGTGTACTCGGGCAGCACCCGCACCAGCCGGCTGGCAGCAATGTCGGAGGCCGTGAGTACCGACGGCAGAGTCGCGATGCCCGGACCCGCGCATGCAGCCTAGCGCAGCACCTCTTGCGCGTTGCCGTTGAAGTGCCTCTCACACGCACTTCCGCTTCTCCATGTTGATTTCCATCTCAAAGCGCCCCAGTTTTCCGTAGAGCATTGATCCGCATGCAGCACTCAGGCCGCCTGATGAACAACGGACAGAAAGGGCATTTCAACGGGTCAACGCTCCATGGAAATGTGAGCCGATCGAGGGCGGAAATCCACACCCTGAGAAGACTGAATGCTGCGACGCACTTTCCGCAGCTCTCTTTCAAACAAGAAAATCCCAGGCGAATCAATAAGTTGCGGTGACGCTGAGCGCGACGCACCTTGTTCCGAATCAGCACAGATGTTGCGCGCATCGATTCATCCAATTGGCTCCCGCATTGACCAACAGCGCAATTTGAATTGCACCAACCCGCCCAGGTGCGCCAGAGCGGGCTGTAGCCCCGAGCATCCGCCTGCAGAGACAACTCAGGACGGACACGGGACAACAACATGGCGCAACAGGTTTTCGACTTCGTGGTGGTGGGGGCCGGCTCGGCCGGCTGCGTGCTGGCGCACCGGCTGGTGCTGGCGGGGCACAGCGTGCTGCTGCTGGAGGCGGGGCCGCCGGACAATGACCGCTTCATCCACATGCCTGCCACTTTCGTGCGCGTGATCGGCACCGAGCGCACCTGGGCCTACGAGAGCGAGCCGCAGTCTGCGGTGGGTGGCCGGAAGATGTTCGTGCCGCAGGGGCGCACGCTGGGCGGAGGCAGCTCGGTCAACGCGATGGTCTACATCCGGGGCACGCCGGCCGACTATGACGGCTGGCGGGCGCAGGGCTGCGAGGGGTGGGGCTGGGACGATGTGCTGCCGTGGTTCCGCAAGGCCGAGTCGAATGCGCGGTTCGCGTGCGAACTGCACGGCACCACCGGGCCGCTGAAGGTGAGCGACACACGCTTCCGGCACCCGCTGAGCCTGGCCTTCCTGCGCGCTGCGCAGCAGAGCGGGCTGGTCTACAACGACGATTTCAACGGCGCCGGACAGGAGGGCGTGGGCTTCTACCAGACGACCACCTTCGAGGGGCGGCGCGCGAGCACCGCGGCCACCTACCTTGCGGCAGTGCGCGACAACCCGAAGCTCACCTTGGTCACGGGCGCGCACGTGATGCGCGTGCTGATGCAGGACGGCGCCGCCACTGGCGTGGTCTATCGCACGGGGCAGGGCGGCAGCGGCGAAGACATCGTCGCCACGGCCCGCCACGAAGTGATCCTCTCGGCTGGCGCACTGGCCTCGCCCAAGTTGCTGCTGCTGTCGGGCATCGGCCCCGGCGCACAGTTGCAGTCGCTCGGCATCCCCGTGGCGCACGCCTTGCCGGGTGTGGGCGAGAACTTCCAGGACCACCTGGAGGTGTCGGTCTATGGCCGCACGCGCGAACCCATCAGCCTGCTCGGCAACGACCGCGGCTTCGCAGCGCTGAAGCACGGCCTGCAATGGATGCTCTTCAACACCGGCCTGCTGACCTCCAACGTGGTCGAGAGCGGCGGCTTTGTCGACACCACCGGCGAAGGCCGGCCCGACCTGCAGTTCCACGTGCTGCCGGTGCTCGTGGGCGACGTGGACCGCGCGCCGCTCGCTGGCCATGGTTTGTCGATCAACCCCTGCTTCCTGCGCCCGGCATCGCGCGGCAGCGTGCGCCTGCGCAGCGCCGACCCGATGGCGCCGATCCTGTTCGACGGCGGCTACCTCCAGGCGCAGGCGGACGTCGACACGCTGGTCCGCGGCGTGAAGCTGGCGCGCCGCATCCTGCGCGCACCCGCGCTGCGAGCGGTGATCTCGCAAGAGCTGGCACCTGCCGACGCGGACGACCTGGCCGACGACGCCATCGAGGCCTACGTGCGCCAGCGCGCCAAGACCGTCTACCACCCGAGCGGCACCTGCCGCATGGGCCGCGACGGCATGGCGGTGGTCGACCCGCAGATGCGCGTGCACGGCGTGGCGAAGCTGCGCGTGTGCGACGCCTCGGTGATGCCGTCGCTCGTGAGCGGCAACACCAACGCGCCGACCGTGATGCTGGCCGAGCGCTGCGCGGCCTTTGTGCTGGGGCAGTCGGCATGAACCTGCCCGGCAGCGCTGCCGGGCAACGAACACTGCGCGTTCGGTCAATCGCCGAGGCGCCCCGAAACCTAGAGTCCATCCCAACAAGGAGACAGGGCGAATGAGTTCCACAGCTTCCATGGCCGGCAAGGTCGCATTCATCACAGGTGGCGGCACCGGCATCGGTGCAGCGGTTGCCGCGCAGTTCGTTGCGGCAGGTGGCCGCGTGGTGCTGATGGGGCGCCGCCTCGCGCAACTCGAAGCGGTGGCTGCCCGGCTCGACGGCCTTGCCGTGGCCGGCGATGCCGCCAGCACTGCCGATGTGCAGCACGCGGTTGCAGCGGCACGCGAGAAGTTCGGCCGCATCGATGTGCTGATCGCCAACGCGGGTGGTCATGGCGTGGGCGATGCGCTCTCCACGGACGACGCCTCCTGGGCGCTTTCGACGCGGCTCAACCTCGACACCGCCTTCGTCTGCGCACGCGAGCTGCTGCCCGAGCTGATCGAAAACCGCGGCAACATCGTCGTGCTCTCGTCGCTCGCGGGCCACTTCGCCGGCCCGGGTGTGATCGGCTACGTGACGATGAAGCATGCGCTCATCGGCCTCGTGCGTTCGCTGGCACGCGACTACGGCAAGCAGGGCGTGCGCGTGAACGCGGTGTGCCCCGGCTGGGTGCGCACCGAGATGGCCGATGAGCAGATGCAGGTGCTCGTCGACAAGTACCGCCTGCCGGATGCCGACGCCGCCTACGACCTCGCTACGCGCGACGTGCCCATGGGCCGGCCCGCCAGCCCCGGGGACGTGGCGAATGCCGTGCTGTTTCTCGCCTCGCCGCTGGCCGCCATGGTCACCGGCAGCTCGCTGATGGTCGATGGAGGGGCCTCCGCAGTTGACCTGCCCACCATTGCCTTCGCGCACGACGCCTGAGGAAAACGCCATGAGCACCGAAGCCACCAGGCCGGCCGACTGGAAGACCTACGACCAGTTCGCCCTCGGCATCGCCACCAACCGCCTGCCCGCCACCGATGCGCTCGCCGGGCAGACACTGAAGCTCGCCTTGCCCGACTTCCAGCTCACGCTGCAGCCGCGCTCGCAGGATGCGCTGGATTGGCAGGAACAGGGCGCTCGCGGCGGGCAAGGCAACGGCGACTGGTACGAGGCCATCGAAGTCGCGCCCGATACCTTTTTCCTCGACATCACCCAGGCCAGTCGCCCGACCGAAGCACTGAGCGTCGTTCTCAACACGCGCACCCGCCGCGTGCTCGCGATCCGCTGCCGCATCGTCGGCGCCGACGAAGCCGCGGGCCAGCCGCGCGTACCGCAGGACTTCGGGGTCGGCACGCTCGAAGGTGGCACCGCCACGGGCCTCGTTCCGCATGCCACGCGCGACCTGGTCGGCCTTCGCACCTGGCAGACCTACAGCCCCAACCACACCTATGAGCACACCTACCTGAGCGCCGAGCGCTACGCCTGGCAGTGCCTGGTCGGCGTGCAGCGCGGCCATGGCGATGTCGACCTTGCGAGCTACTACAAGTTCGACGACGACCAGTACATCTTCACCTTCCGAGAGTTCCTGATTCCGGTCGCCTCCGTGTTCTTCTTCAATTTCGCGAGCAGCCGCTCGACCGGCAAGTTCCTCGGCGTGACCGGCGCGGGCGAAATCGCCAACAACCCCGCCGGCGCCTTCATGCGCAAGGCCTCGCAAACCTTCTATCCACCCGAGTTCGGGCCGGTCTGACCTTCTTCGTTTGCTCTCACTTCTTCAGGAGCCCTTCTTCATGCGCACGCCCCATCAGATCGTTGCCGATCACTACGCCGCTTCCGACCGCCACGACCTCGATGCCATGTTCGCCGACGTGGCCGACGACGTGCAGTGGACCGAGATGGCCGGCTTTCCCTGCGCCGGCACGCACGTCGGGCCGGCACAGGTGGTCGAAAAAGTCTTCAAGGTGCTGGGCGCCGAGTGGGAGGGCTACCGCTTCGTGCTCGAGCGGCTGGTCGACGGCGGCGACACGGTGGTCGGCATCGGCGACTACCACGGCCGCCATCGCCTGACCGGCAAGACGATGCATGCCCGCGTGACGCACGTCTGGCAGGTGGCGGGCGGCAAGGTGCGGCGCTTCGAGCAGTTCACCGACACGCTGCTCGTCGCGCAGGCCATGCGATGAAACCGTCGCTTCCTTCATCAACGCATTGCCCCGGAGCCAACCCATGAATCTGCGAGACCTGTCCATCGAGCACCTCGGCCTGGTGGGCCTGCTGGCCCAGCGCCGTCGCGGCAACCACATCGATGGCCGCGAGGCGGCACCCGCCAACGGCATGTACCTGCCCGTCGTCGATCCGGCCACCGAGATGACCGTGGCCGAAGCACCCGACAGCGATGCGGCCGATGTGAATGCCGCCGTCGCCAGCGCGCGCCGCACCTTCGAGAGCGCCGCATGGAAGTCGCTGCGCCCGGCCGACCGCGAACGCATGCTCTACACGCTCTCGACGCTCATCGAGTCGCACGCCGACGAGCTCAGTGCGCTCGAAACCCTGCAGAGCGGCAAGCTGCGCGGCATCGCGCGCATGGTCGATGTGGGTGGCGGCGCTGAGTTCGTGCGCTACATGGCGGGCTGGGCCACCAAGCTCGAAGGGCAGACGCTCGACAACTCCATCGGCATCCCCGGAGCGCAGTGGGTGACGTACACGCGGCGCGAACCTGTGGGCGTGGTCGGCGCGATCGTGCCGTGGAATTTTCCGCTCGCGATCGCGCTGTGGAAGGTCGCGCCCGCGCTCGCCGCCGGCTGTACCGTGGTGCTCAAGCCCTCGGAAGAAACGCCGCTCTCCGCGCTGCGGCTGGCCGAGCTGGCCATCGAGGCGGGTTTTCCGCCCGGCGCGCTCAACGTGGTGTGCGGGCGCGGCGCAACGGCCGGTGCCGCGCTCGCCGCACACCCGGATATCCGCAAGATCAGCTTCACCGGATCGACCGCCGTGGGCCAGCGCATCGGCCATGCCGCGGTCGACAACATGGCGCGCTTCACGCTGGAACTGGGCGGCAAGTCGCCGCTCATCGTGCTCGACGACGCCGACCCGGCTGCGGCGGCGCAGGGCGCGGCCAACGGCATCTTCTTTCACCAGGGGCAGGTGTGCACGGCGGGCTCGCGCGTCTATGTGCAGCGCGGCATCTTCGACAAGGTGGTGCAGCAGCTCGCCCACGTCGCGGAGGGCCTTCGCATCGGCTCGGGCTTCGACCCGCAGGTGCAGTTCGGGCCGCTCGTGTCCAAGCGCCATATGGACCGCGTGATGGCGCACATCGACGGCGCGGTGGCCGAGGGGGCCACGCTCGTCACGGGCGGAAGCCGCGCCTTCGATGGCGGCTGCTTCGTGCAGCCGACGGTGTTCGTCGACACGCAGCCCTCGATGCGCATCGTGCGCGAGGAAGTGTTCGGCCCCGTCGCCACGGTGGTGCCCTTCGACGATGTCGAGGATGCCATCCGCCTGGCCAACGACAGCGCCTATGGCCTCGCCGCGAGCGTGTGGTCGAACAACCTTTCGGCCGTGCATCGCATCGTGCCGCGCCTGCAGGCGGGGGTGGTCTGGGTCAACGCGCACAACGTGCTCGACAACGCGCTGCCGCTGGGCGGCGTGAAGCAGTCGGGCTACGGGCGCGACCTGGGGCGCGCGGCGGTCGAGGGCTTCACCGAACTCAAGAGCGTCTGCATGGCGGTGTAGCCGCGCCCGGTTCCGATCACAACAGGAGACATTCATCATGCTGAGCAAAAAGAAGATCGCGCTGTCGGCCATCGTCGGCACCATGGGCCTTGCCGGCTTCAGCGGGGCCTGGGCACAGTCCGGCCTCGACTGCGGCCTCAACAGCGGCAAGCCCGCGGCGGGCGAGCCCATTCCCATCGGCGCCGTGGTCGGCAAGACCGGACCCGACGACTTCAGCGCCTCGGGCCAGGCGGCGGCCGCGTACTTCAAGTGTGTGAACGCCAACGGCGGCATCAACGGCCGGCCGGTCGACTACATCGTGGTCGACGACCAGTGGAACCCCGAGACCGCGGCACAGGTCGCCTCCAAGCTCGTGAAGGACCGCAAGGTGGTTGCGCTGGCGGGCAGCACCAGCTTCGTGGAATGCGGCGCCAACGCCAAGATGTACGCCGACGAGGGCGTGATGGTGATCGCCGGCACCGGCGTGCCGCGCGAATGCTTCAACGCGCGCAACTATGTGCCCGTGAATGCGGGGCCGCGCGTGTCGGCCACCATCGCCGCGATGTATGCGGCGCAGAAGTACAAGTCGAAGAAGATGGTCTGCATCATTCCGAACATCCCGAGCCTGGGCAACTGGGCCTGCGAGGGGCCGAAGGAGTGGGGCAAGAAGAACGGCGTGGAAGTCGAGACCATCGCCATCGACCCCGGCTCGGCCGACGCCACCTCCACCATGCTGCAGGCCGCCGCGAAGAAGCCCGACACCATCATCATGAACGTGCCCAAGGGCATCCTCGTGCCCATGCTGGCCGCCGCCGAACAGCAGAACCTGGGCAAGAAGATCCACTTCGTGTCGTCTGCGCCGGCCTACAACGCCGACGTGCCGAAGGCCATCGGGCCCTACTGGAAGGGCAACTTCGACGTCAACCTCGAGTTCAACCCGCTCGAGTCGGCCGGCCCCGACAACAAGAACTGGCTCGCGGTGATGGAAAAGTACGGCGCCAAGAGCGATCCGCGCGACACCTTCTCGCAGGCCGGCTACGTCGCCGCGCGCCTCGTGACGCAGGCCCTGCTCAAGATGGACCCGAAGAAGATCGACCGCGCGAGCGTGACCGACGCCTTGCGCAAGGTGACGGACTTCCGCAGCGACATCCTCTGCAAGCCCTTCTACGTGGGCAATGGCAACCGTCACAACGCCAACAACAGCGGGCCGATCGCGAGTCCGGACGGCAATGGCTGGCGCTTTGCGCCTGGCGGTTGCCTGACAGCGGAAGACCCGGAACTCGTGGACATCCGCACCGACGAACTGAAGATGGGCCTCAAGTGAGGCGGCAGGCAATGACGCTGGTGCGCTGAGCCATGGAAGACTACCTGCCTTTCGTCATCTCCGGCCTGGGCCTGGGCGCGGTCTATGCGCTCTCGGGCGTGGGGCTGGTGGTGCTCTATCGCTCGTCGGGCGTGCTGAACTTCGCGTTCGGCGCCATCGGCGCGATCGGCGCGTACGTGGCCTGGTCGCTGCTGGAGGCGGACTGGCCGCAGGGCCTCGCGTGGTGCGCGGCCATCGCCGCGTCGATGCTGCTGTCGCTGGCCTACGGGCGGCTGCTCGCGCCACGGCTGTCGCACCGCGACCCGACCATCCGCAGCATCGCCACGCTGGGCTTCGCGCTGGTGGTGGTGGGCTTCACCGAGTGGTACTGGGGCGAACAGCCGCGCCGGCTGGTGCTGCCCACCGATGCCGGTGCGCTGGAGTTCGTGCTCGGCGAGGTCGAGGTGCGGCTCACGCACACACGTGCACTGGGGCTCGCGCTGGCGGTGCTGATGATGGGGGGCGTCGGCCTGCTGCTGTCGAAGACGCGCGTGGGCCTCAAGATGCGCGCGCTGGCCAACGACCGCGACCTGAGCGCGCTGCTGGGCATTCGCGTGCTCGGCGTCGACACGGTGGCCTGGGTGCTGAGCGGCGCCTTCGCCGGCGTGTGCGGGCTGCTGCTGGCGAACATCGTGCGGCTGCAGGCCACGCTGCTGACCTTCCTGGTGATTCCGGCCTTTGCCGCGGCGATCATCGGGCGGCTGCATTCGCTGCCGGCCACGGTGGCGGGCGGCATCGCGATCGGCGTGCTTGAAGCGCTGGCGATCACCGTACCGGGCTTTGCGGCGTTTCGCACGGCCACGCCGTTCCTGATCGCGCTGGCCATGATCGTCTTCTTTCGCACGGGCACGCGGCAGGCATGAGCGCTTCGATCTACACCGACGCGGCACCGGCTCCGGACATCGCGCCGCCGCCGGCCTCGCTGGCGGAGGCAACGCGCCGTGCACGGATTTCATTGGCCGTGATGGTCGGCTGCGTGCTGCTCATCGGCATCGTCGTCCCGTGGTTGGCGAATGCCTACTGGATCAAGACGCTCACCTCGTCGCTCGCGCTGTCGATCGCGGCGGCCGGCGTGGCGCTGCTCTACGGCCAGCTGGGACTGGTGTCGCTGTGCCAGTACGCGCTGCTCGGCGCGGGCGGCTGGATCGCGTTGCGAGCGGGGCACGGACTGGGCTGGCCCTTCGAACTTTCGGTGCTGGCGGGCGGGTTGCTGTCGTGCGGGGTGGGCATGCTCGCGGGACTGCCGGCGTTGCGCCTCAAGGGGCTCTACCTCGCGCTCGTCACGATGATGATGGCGGGCGGCTTCCAGGTGGTGATCAACGTCATGGGCTTTCCCGACGGCGGCGCGGGCTGGCTCGGCCGCGTGTTCGGCAGCGAGCGGCTGATGATGCCGCGGCCTGCGCTGGCGCTGTCCGATGCGGCGTACTTCCGCTACGTGGCGATGTGGCTGGCGGCGGTGCTGGCGCTGATCGAGCTGCACCGGCGCACGCGTGCCGGCCGATCGTGGGCGCTGATCCGGCGCGGCGAGGCTGCGGCCGTGGCGGCGGGCGTGAACATCCTGCGCTACCAGACCTGGGCCTTCGGGCTCGCGGGCTTCTGCGCCGGCGTGGCGGGCGCATTGCTCGCGGGTGGGGTGGGTCAGCTCGACGGGCGTGCCTTCACCGCGGGCGATTCCGTGATGCTGTTCGCGCTCACCGTGGTGGGTGGCGCGTACCACTGGGCCGGTGCACTGATCGCGGGGCTGTTGCTGCGTGCGGTGCCGGCTTTGCTCACGGACTTCGGCGTGAACGGTTACCTCGCGATGATCTTTTTCGGTGTCGCCCTGCTGCATGCGCTGATCACGGCGCCGAGCGGCATCGCGGGGCAGCTCGTGGGCGCGCTCGATGCGGCGCGGAAGTGGCTCTCGCCGCGCGGCAGGAACGTTTCGCCATGATCCGCATTCACGACCTCACGGTGGCCTTCGGCGGCGTCAAGGCCATCGATGCGCTGAGCGCCGAACTCGATGCGCCGGTGTGCGGACTGATCGGGCCGAACGGCGCGGGCAAGACCACGCTGGTCAATGTGCTCGGCGGCCTCGTGCTGCCACGCGCAGGCACTGTCACGGTGGACGGCACCGACCTGCTGGGCCTGAAGTCCATCGAGCGCGTGCGCTTCGGGCTGCGGCGTTCGTTCCAGACCGAGCAGGTGGTGGAAGATCTCAGCGTGTGGGACAACGTGCGGGCGCTGCTCGACCATGTGCCGCACGCGCGCGGTGATGCGGCTGCGCAGGTGGCGCGGGCGCTGTCCCACACGGGCCTGCTCGAGGTGGCGACTGTCCTGGGCCAACGCCTCAACCTGTTCCAGCGCCGCATGCTGGAGATCGCGAAATCGCTGGTCGGCGCACCCAAGCTGCTGTTGCTCGACGAACCCGGCGCAGGCCTGACCGAGCAGGAAGCCGGCGTGCTGCGCCGCGTGATCGGCTCGGTGCATGCCTTCTGCGGCGCGCAAGTGCTGCTGATCGACCACGACGTCGACCTGATCGCGGCCACCTGCACGCAGACGCTGGTGCTCGACTTCGGCCGCCGCCTTGCGCTCGGGCCGACGCGCGCGGTGCTCGACGATCCGGCTGTGCGCAAGGCCTACCTGGGGACGGAATGACATGCTGAGCATCCACGATCTGCGCCTGCAGCGCGGCGGCAAGGCCGTGCTGCACGGCATCGACCTGCAGGTGCCGCCGGGCGAGGTGACCGCGCTGCTCGGCGCCAACGGCGCGGGCAAGTCGAGCACGGTGATGGCCATCGGCGGCGTGCTGCCGCTCACCGGCGGGCGCGTCGAGGTCGAGGGCCATGCGTTGCACGGCCAGCGCCCCGAGCGGGTGCGCGCACTTGGCGTGGCGGTGGTGCCGGAGGGGCATCGCGTGCTCGGCGATCTGTCGGTGCTCGACAACCTGCGCGCCGCAGCCACCGCGTTGCCGGCGGCCCGCGTGGCGGACGCGGTCGAGCAGGTGCTTGCCGTGTTTCCCGAGCTGCGCGTGAAGCTCGCGCTGCCCGCGCGCTCGCTCTCTGGCGGGCAGAAGCAGATGGTCTGCATTGGCCAGGCACTGATCGGCAAGCCGCGCTACCTGGCAATCGACGAGCTCTCGCTGGGACTCGCACCCACCGTGGTCAAGCGGCTGGTGGAGGTGGTGCAGCAGGTCGCGCGCGAGGGCGTCGGCGTGCTGCTGATCGAACAGTTCACCACCGTGGCGCTGGCCGTCTCGAGCCGCGCCTATGTGCTGGAGCGCGGCCGCATGGCCTTCGAGGGATCGTCGGGAGAATTGCGCAGCCGGCCGGAGATCCTGCACAGCAGCTACCTGGCTGCTGCCTAGGCCCTGCAAGTCCTCAGTGCGTCAGCGCCACCGAGGCGAGGGCCCGCTCGGCTTCGCGCCGCTGGAACTCGCGCGGCGAGGCGCCGTACTGCGCCTTGAACACGCGGCAGAAATGCGCGCTGCTGTTGAAGCCCCAGGCGAAGGCGATCTCGGACACCGAGATGCGGCGGCCGGCCGCGCTGCGCAGCGCCTCGCTGCAGCGTTCGAGCCGCGTCTGCCAGATGAAGCGGTCGAGCGTCTGGTCTTCGTCTTCGAACACGCGGTGCAGGTAGCGCTTGGAGCAACGCAACTGCTGGGCGATGAGATCGAGCGACAGGGCAGGGTCCGCGAGGTGCGCATGCACGAACTGCTTGACGCGGGCCTTCAGCACGCCCGGCACCGGGTGTGCGCCGAACTGCTCGTCGGAGTGCGTGGCGAGCGTCGAGGCCAGCAGGCCCAGCACGGTGTCGCTGACCGAGCGGCCAACTGCATTGGGCAGCGACGGAAGCTGGTCGGCGAGCGAGGTGAGGAATGAGCCCAGCACCGCATAGAGTCCCCGCATCGCCGGCGTGTGCGCCTCGCAGGTGTGCAGGTCGGGAATCTTCATGCCCTTGAACTGTTGGCGCGGGATGGTGATGGCCAGCAGGCGCGAGCGCTCGGGGTTGGTGATGGCGTAGGGCACGCGCGGGTCGTACAGGCTCCAGTCGCCGGGGTGCAGGTGGAACTCGCGGTCGCGCTGCGAGATGTGGCCGTGGCCTTCGAGTTGCAGCACCAGCTTGTAGTGCTCGTCGAGCGCGATTTCCTGGCGCGTATCGGGCCGCGCCACGCGATGCGACGGCGCCTCGATCAGGAACATGCCGAGCGGACCCAGTTCGTAGGCGTCGAGGCGCGCGTCGAAGGTGCCCGCATCGAGGCACTGCACGCGCAGCGCGCCGAAGTACGAGGTGTTGATGCGGCCCCAGCAGGCCTGCCGGTCCGCAGGGTGTTCGAGCAGAGTGCTGAAGTGGTGTGCGTTCATGCCATGGGTTCCGTGGAGGGCGCCCGGAAGCGCTTCCGCAGGATAGGCATGCGAGGGCGCGACATCATCGGTGTTTCCACCCGTCCAGGGCGGGCCCTGCACTGCCGGTCAACGCGCGGTGCGCGCTGGGTCAACGCACGGATGGGTCGCCGAAGACGCCGGCCAAAGGAATCGCAGCCCGATTTCGCCGGTGGTGATGGCCTGTCGCGAAGCCGGCCCGCATTGAAAACAATTCGTGCGCGGCTTTGCTCAGATGGGTCGTCCTGGGTGGATTCCGCCATTCTGCGGGCGTTCTGGAACGCCAAAAAGATCAATCGACCTTGATGTTGTTTGCCTTGATGAGGCGGCCCCAACGTTCGCGCTCGTCCTTGACATACCTGGCCATGTCGTTCGGTGTGCCTGGCAATCCCTCCACGCCCAGTGCGAGGAAGCGTGCCTGAACCGCTGCCGAGTTCAGTGCGTCGACCAAGGCCTTGTTGAGCTTCGTCACAGTTTCGGCAGGCGTGCCGCTCGGCACTGCGAGCCCCTGCCACGCATATGCCTCGAAATCGGTCAGGCCTTGTTCGGCCAGCGTCGGCACGTCGGGCAGCGTCGCAATGCGCTTCGCGCTCGCGACGCCGATGGCCTTGACCTTGCCGGCCAGCACGAACTGATTGCCGCTGGCAGTGTCGACCATCATGAAGGGCACCTGGCCGCCGAGAATGTCCTGCATCGCGGGTGCCGCGCCGCGGTAGGCGACGTGCGTCATCGCGACGCCGGTTTTTTCGCGCAGCAGTTCGGCGGCCAGATGGTGCGGGCTCCCGGCACCGGCCGAAGCGTAGTTCACACCGCCGGGCTGCGCCTTGGCCCAGGCGATGAATTCCTTGAAGTTCTTCGCCGGCACCTGGGGTCCGACCACCAGAACGAGCGGAAAGCGCGCCAGCATGCCGACCGGCGCGAGGTCTTTCTCGGCGTTGTAGCTGAGCTTGGAAAACAGGAACGGGTTGGCTGCGAGCGTGGCGAAGTCGGCCGTCAGCATGACATTGCCGTAGTCCTTCGAGCGGGCGACATAGTCCGCGGCAATGTTGGTTGCCGCGCCAGGCTTGTTGGTGATGACGACGGGCCGGGCCACGCTCTTCGACATCGCCTCGGCCGTGGCACGCGCGACGGAGTCGGAGCCRCCACCCGCGGCGTAGCCGACCACCCATTCGATGGGTTTGCTGTCCTGCGCGACGGCGAGGTGGGTGGTTGCGGCCAGTGCCAGGCCGGTCAGGAAAAGGCGAATCATGGGTTTGTCTCCGGTGGTTGTGATGGGTAATTTCAGCTGCGTGTTGCGGCGGCGAATGCCTCGCGCAGCACGGGCAAAGATCCGATGTGATTGGCCAGGACGAGCACCAGCCGCGCATTGAAGGCGTGGCTTTCGTCCGTGGAGAGGCCCTGGTGCGCATCGATCAGTGCCTCGTAGAAATCGTCCGGCACATCGATGTTCGGTGCGGTCGTCAGGTGCGCGGCGGTGGCTTGCGGCATGGCAGGGGAATCCTTCAGGCGTTGCAGAGCGCGCGATGCAGCGCGGCACGCACGATGCCGGCGTCGACCTGGCGCCAACGTCCGCACACGTGCTGGTCGGGGCGCAGCAGGTAGACCGTGCCGGCTCGCGCGTCGTAGCGTCGGGCTGCCAGCGCGTGGGCTTCATCGATCGGGATGCGTACCGTCGCGACAGGCACGCCGGCGGCGGCGCCAGCTTCAGCCGCAGCGCGTGCCGCGCGGTCCGCCGTCTCGCCGTCGCCGAACACCACGGCCGTGAACGCGCCACTGCCTGCTTCCTGCAGCAACCAGCCCGCCTTGCCATCGGCGCGGATCACCGGCGCGTCTGCCGCCACGGCGCCCGGCACCATGCATCCTTCGAAGGTTTCGGTGTCCGGCGTGTTCAAGGCCGACGTGCGCAGCGTGGCCGGCACGGACAGCCGGCCGCTGTTGACCAGGGTGCGTGCAAAGGCGTGGAACTTTGCAAGCTCCAGCACGGCGTCCCGGAACAGTCTGCTGATCTCGCTCTTGGGCGTGATGAAATCGGTGGCTCGCGTCGAGTTGAGGATGTTTTCGTCGGCGGCGCATTCGCGTTCGTGGCCATAGCTGTCGAGCAGCGCGTCGGGCGCCCGGTGCTGCAGGACCGCGGCAAGCTTCCACGCCAGGTTCTCCGCGTCCTGCACACCCGAGTTGGCACCGCGGGCGCCGAACGGGGAGACGCCGTGCGCCGAATCCCCGGCGAAAAACACGCGGCCATGCCGGAACCGATCCATCCGCAGGCAGGAAAATGTGTAGACGCTCGCCCATTCGAGGTCGAACTGCGCGTCTTCGCCGAGCAGCGCCTTGACGCGGGGAATGATCTTCTCGGGCTTCTTTTCTTCTTCGGGGTCGGCGTCCCAGCCGAGCTGGAAATCGATGCGCCAGACGTTGTCGGGCTGCATGTGCAGCAGCACGCTCTGGTTGCGATGAAATTCGGGATCGAACCAGAACCAGCGCTCGGCAGGCCGGTCGAGCTTCATCTTCACGTCGGCGATCAGGAAGCGGTCCTTGAACTGACGCCCCTTGCTTTCCAGCCCCAGGAGCCCGCGCATGCTCGAGCGGCTCCCATCGCAGGCCGCGACATGGTCGGCATCGAGCTGGTACGGCCCGTTGGAGGTCTCGACCGTCAACTCGACATGGTCCGCGTGCTGCACGACGCCCGTGACCTTGTTCTTCCAGCGCAGGTCGATCAGCGGCAACTCCGCTGCGCGCTCGGCCAGAAAACCTTCCACGTAGTACTGCTGCAGGTTGATGAAGGCGGGGCGCGCATGCCCCGTTTCCGGCAGCAGGTCGAAGCTGTAGATCTCCTCGTCCTTGAAGAACACGCGGCCGACGTTCCAGGACACGCCCTTGTCGACCATGCGGTCGCCACAACCGAGCCGATCGAAAATCTCGAGCGTGCGCTTCGCAAAGCAGATGGCACGGGAACCGGTGGACAGCGTGTTGTCGTTGTCGAGAAGAACGACCGGAATTTCGCGCTGCGCCAGATCGATGGCCAGCGCCAACCCCACAGGGCCTGCGCCGACGACGACCACCGGGCGGCGCACCGGCGTCGCGGCGTCCTGGTCGGGATGGCGGGAGTAGTCGAACACCAGCTTCTGGTAGTCGACGGCTTCCCCCTTGCGGAACGCAAGTTCATTCAGTTGCATGGTTCTGTCTCCTGCGGCGCGGGGCGGTTCAGCCCTCCAGCGTCTTCCACATCTCGATGTCGCGTTCGGCCGTCCAGATGCGCGGGTCCGGGTACTGGGTGGCTTCGTCGTAGCAGCGCGTCACGTCGAACGGCATGCAGTGGTCGAAGATGACCCAGTGGCCGTACTTGGGCTTGAGGGTGGCGAAGGTGTCCTGGTAGACCGCATGGAGGTCCTTGCCGGCGGCCACGCCGGCTTCGACGCAGGCGCGCACGTCGGCAATGAAGCCGCCGGTGGCGGCAAGGCCGGCTGCGACCTGCTCCTCGCCCAGCAGGGCGGGGCCGCGGCCCGGAACCAGCGCGATGGGCTTCAGCGCTGCGATGTTCTCGAGCGTCTGTGGCCAATCCTTGAAATAGGCGTCGCCCGCATAGGGGGTGGCGTCGAACTCGACCAGGTCGCCGCTGAGCAGCACTCGGTCTTGCGGCAGCCAGACCACGGTGTCGCCCTTGGTGTGGCCGCGGCCGAGTTGCAGCAGTTGCACCTCGAGCTTGCCCAGCCACAGCGTCATCTTGCCGGTGAAGGTCATGGTGGGCCAGGTCAGGCCCGGGGGCACCGTCTCGACGTTCTGGAACAGGCGCGGGAAACGCCCGATCTCACTGGCCTTGTCCTGTTCTCCACGCTCGACGATCAGGTCACGCGTGTCCTGGCTCGAAATGATCTGCTGCGGATCGAAGCCGCTCGCGCCCAGCACGCGCACCGCGTGATAGTGGGTCAGGACGACGTACTTGATCGGCTTGTCGGTCACCTCGCGAATGCGCCTGACCACGTCTTGCGCCATTGCCGGCGTGGCCTGGGTGTCGGCCACGAGCACGGCGTCGTCCCCCACGATGATGCCGGTGTTCGGGTCGCCCTCGGCGGTGTAGGCCCAGGCGTGTTCCGAGAGCCTTGTGAAGCTGACGGTCTTCTCTTCGAGGTCGGCCTGCGAGGCGAATTTCTTGGGGGTGTTCATGCGAGGTTCCTGGGATCGATATTTGTCTAAAACAAACGCGTTTGCAGTATGCGATGTGAATTCGTTTATGGCAAACTAATTTGCATATGGAGAATTAGGTGCTTTCCCTAGGTCGTCCATGCCGGCGATTTGCACATGGCGAATCTCTTCGTCCAGGGCGAAATAGACTTGCGATAACTTGAAAGGCGATATGCAAGACAGCCATCCCGAAGAAGCCGCGAAGGAAGACAAGGGGCAGCGGGCCGTCCAGGCGATCGAGGTGGGAGGGCGGCTGCTGCTTGCCTTGGCCGACAGCCAGACGCCCTTGACGCTCAGGGACCTCTCGAGCCGATCCGGACTTCCCGCTTCACGCGCGCACCCGTATCTGGTGAGCTTCGGCAAGCTCGGATTGATCGAACAGGAATCCGAAACCGGCCGCTATGCGCTCGGCCCGGCCGCATTGCAGTTGGGACTGACCTGCCTGCACCAGCTGGACCCCGTCCGGGTTGCGTTGCCCATCGCCCAGCAGCTTGCGGCCTCGACCGGGCATGCAGTCGCGGTATCAATCTGGGGCAACTTCGGGCCGACGATCATCCGGATGATCGAAGCGCGCGAACCGCTGCACGTGTCCATGCGCGCTGGAACCGTGATGTCCATACTCGGCACGGCCACCGGCCGCGCCTTTGCGGCCGTGATGCCCGCCGAACGCATCGAGAAGGCCATGGCGGTAGCGCTCGGAGACCCGGAAGACCGGAAGGTGCCGCTGCTGAAGCCGAAGACCAAGGAACTCCGCGAGGCTGCGGCGGAGCTGCGCGACCATGGCGTCACTCGCGCCGAAGGCAAGCCGATTCCCGGCGTCAACGCTTTCAGCGCCCCTGTGCTGGACCACGACGGTGAACCCGTTGTCGTGATTACGGCACTGGGACATCGGGACAGCTTCTCGGCCGACTGGAACTCTGATGCCGCGACAGCCGTTCGCAATGCAGCAGCAGAAGCATCCAGCCGTCTTGGATGGCGAAATATCTGAACCGCGCCCGCTCGGTGACGGCACGCTTGCTGCATCGTCCGCGGCTGCGCCATGCCACGCGACGATCTGGTCTGGACGAATCGACGCAAGCGGCGCTTCATGGAGCTCGCGCGGGGACGGCTGCGCCAGCCGCACCACGCGCAAATCGATCGCCAGTGTCCGGGCCGCGGGCTCGAAGGCCTCGGTAGCGGGGGAATCGGGGCCCCGTGCCAGCAGCAGGCTCAGGCTGCGCGCCCGGTCGTCAGCGGATAGCCTGCCTCGCGCCAGGCCTTCATGCCACCGTCCAGCGCGACCGCGTGCAGAAAACCCATGCCGCGCAGCGTCGAAGCCGCCAGCGTCGAGATGTAGCCCAGCTCGCAGCAGGTGAGGATGCGCCGCGTGGGGTCGGGCAGGTCCTGGTTGACGCGCAACTCCAGTTGGCCGCGCGGCAGCAGGCGTGCGCCGGGAATGTGGCCGGCCTCGTAGGCGTCGCGCTCGCGCACGTCGAGCACGATCAGGTTGTCCTCCGCGGCCTCGACGCGCGCCTTGAGTTCGGCCAGCGACATGAAGGGCACCGCCGCCGTCGCTTCGGCGAGCAGGCTCGCCACGGTCTTGCCGCCGCTCATGTTCGTGCGCAGCGCCTCGGTGATGTGCGTCGGCATCGTGAGGTTGAGGCTGCGCATCATCTCGACGAAGGCTTCGCGGTCACGCGCCTGCAGGCGCGGGTTGGATGCGATTTCCTCGGCGATCGTCGAGTGGGTGCGCCCCTTGTAGTCGTGCGCGGGGCAGACCTTGAGCGCCGGGTCCATTCGCAGCACGCGGCTGAACAGGCTGTCGTAGAGTGCCTCGGGGTCGCCGCTGGGCAGGTCGGTGCGCCCGGTGGCGCCGATGAGCAGCGTGTCGCCGGTGAACAGGCGGTCTTCCACCTGAAGGCACATCGAGTCGGCGGTGTGGCCCGGCGTGTGGGTGACCTGCAGCCGCAGGCGCCCGACGACGATCATCTCGCCGTCGCCGATGCGCATGTCCACGAAGGGCGCGGGGCTCGCGTGGTGCATGACCACGGGCACCTTCAGCTGGCGCGCGAGTTCGCGGGTCGCCGAGAAGTGGTCGGCATGCGTGTGGGTGTCGATCAGGTAGCGGATGCGCACGCCGTCGCGGGCGGCGAGCGCGATGTAGTGATCGATCTGGCTCAGCTCCGGATCGATGAGCGCGGCGGCACAGGTCTGGTCGCAGCCGACGAGGTAGGACTGGCAGCCGCCGGTCGCGATCTGCGCGAAGACCATGCTGCGCTCGCGTCAGCCGGGCTGCTTCACCACACGCAGGTAGGGCTTCGGCGACTTCCAGCCCGCGGGGAACAGCTTCTTGGCGTCCTCGTCCGACACCGAGCCGGCGATGATCACGTCTTCGCCCTTTTGCCAGTTGACGGGCGTCGCGACCTTGTGCGCCGCGGTCAGCTGCATCGAGTCGAGCACGCGCAGGATCTCGTCGAAGTTGCGCCCGGTGGTCATCGGGTAGGTCAGCATCAGCTTGATGCGCTTGTCGGGCCCGATCACGAACACCGAGCGCACCGTCGCATTGGTTGCCGCGGTGCGGCCCTCGGACGTGCCCGGCTCGTCGGCCGGCAGCATGTTGTACAGCTTGGCCACCGCAAGGTCGGTGTCGCCGATCATCGGGTACTTGGGCAGGTAGCCTTGCGTTTCCTCGATGTCCTTGGCCCAGCGGTCGTGGGCATCGACCGGATCGACGCTCAGGCCGATCAGCTTGGCGTTGCGCTTGGTGAACTCGGGCTCGATCTTCGCCATGTAGCCCAGCTCGGTGGTGCAGACCGGCGTGAAGTCCTTGGGGTGCGAGAACAGGATCGCCCAGCCGTCACCGATCCATTCGTGAAACTTGATCGGCCCCTGGGTCGTCTGGGCCGTGAAGTCGGGGGCAGTATCGTTGATGCGCAGTGACATGATCACTCCTTGAACGGGTTGACGACATACGCTCTTTCTTGCCCGCCATCCGGCAAGACTCGAAGCATAGAACGGTGCGGCGGCGGACGCCAGTGCCGGCAAGCCGGAAATTGCCGCGGCAGGTTCGCGGCGGCCCTGTCGCGCCTTTTGGGACGGTGACGTGCGCCCCCGGGATGCTCAGCAGCACGACGACCTCGTCTCCGTCCAGCTCAACCCACGACACCGTTTCGCGCGTGCAGCGCACTCGCCGCATCATCACGGCGGCTCAGGTGGCCCCGTCGGAGGGTTTCGCGGCCATGGAGGCGCCCGTGGTCTCGTTCCATCCGCCGCCCAGCGTCTTGTACAACGTCACAAGGTTGGTGAAGCGCGACAGGCGCGTGCCGATCAGGTTCTGCTGGGCGGCGTAGAGTGAACGCTGCGAGTCGAGCACGCTCAGGTAGCTGTCCACGCCCCGCCTGAAGCGGGCCTCCGAAAGCCGGTAGCTCTCCGTCGTCGCATCTGCCAGCGATTGCTGCGCGTCGAGCTGGCGCCCGAGCGTGCTGCGTTGCGCCAGCGCATCCGAGACTTCGCGGAACGCCGTCTGGATCGCCTTCTCGTACTGCGCCACCGAGATGTCGCGGCTCACCGTGGCGATCTTGAGGTTGGCGCGGTTGGCGCCGCCATCGAAGATCGGCAGCGTGATCTGCGGCGCGAAGCTCCAGCTGCCCGAGCCGCCCTTGAACAGGCCCGAGAGTTCGCTGCTCGACGTGCCGGCCGACGCCGTGAGGCTGATGCGCGGATAGAAGGCTGCGCGCGCCGCGCCGATGTAGGCATCGGCAGCCTTGAGGTCGCGTTCGGCCTGCAGGATGTCGGGGCGGCGCTGCAGCAACTCCGAGGGCAGCCCCGGCGGGATGGTGGCCATCGGGCTCGCGGACGCTGCCGCGCCGTCCGGCAAGGCCTGGGGCAGCAGTTCGTCCGGCACTTCGGCGCCCACGAGCAGCACCAGCGCATTGCGGTCCTGCGCCACCTGCGAGGTGTAGCGTTCGACGTCGACGCGTGCGGCATCCACGCTGGTTTGCGCCTGGCTCAGCGTGAGCGCGGACGCCACGCCCAGCTCGAAGCTGCGCTGGTTGAGGCGATAGGAATCGCTTTGGCTCTGCAAGGTGTCGCGTGCGAGCTTCAGCCGGTCCTGGTCGGCTGCGAGCGTGAGGTAGCTGGTCGCCACTTCGGCCACCAGGGTGATCTGCGTGCTGCGGCGCGCCTCGGCGGTGGAGAGGAACTGCTGCAGCGCCTGCGCGCTCAGGCTTCGCACGCGGCCGAACAGGTCGATCTCGTAGGAGCTGAATCCGAGCGATGCGCTGTACTGGCGGGCAGTGAGCGCCTCGCCGGTGGACGACAGGTCGGCCGGCGTGCGGCTGCCGCTGCCGCCGGCGCTGGCGTTGACGGTGGGGAAGAGCGCCGCGTCCTGCACCCGGTACTGGGCGCGGGCCTTCTCGATGTTGAGCACCGCAACGCGCAGGTCGCGGTTGTTGGCGAGGCTCATCTCGATCACGCGCTGCAGCGACGGATCGGTGAAGACTTCGCGCCAGCCGAGATCGGCGACGGGCATGGCGGCCGGGGCGGCGCCCGCGTCGCCGGCGAACTTGCCGGGCACGGGCGCTGCGGGCTGCTGGTAGGCGGGCATCAGGCTGCAGCCGGCCATCAGGGCCACGAGCGCGAGCGGTGTAAAGCGGAACAGGTTCATGACAGGCACCTCAGGATGCGGCCGCAGCCGGTTGTGCATGCGCGGCGGGCGCGGCGAAATCGCCTTGGTCCTTGCCCTTGAAGAGGCCACGCACCAGCACGAAGAAAAGAGGCACGAAGAAGATCGCGAGGAGGGTGCCGGACAGCATGCCGCCGATCACCGCCGTGCCCAGCGCATGCTGCGCGCCGGCCCCGGCGCCGCTGCCCAGAACCAGCGGCAGCACGCCGAGGATGAAGGCCAGCGATGTCATGAGGATGGGGCGCAGCCGCAGTCGCGCCGCTTCCAGCGCGGACTCGACCAGCTCCTTGCCCTGCGCGTGCAGGTCTTTCGCGAACTCGACGATCAGGATCGCGTTCTTCGATGCGAGGCCGATCGTGGTGAGCAGGCCCACCTGGAAATAGACGTCGTTCATCTTCCACGTCAGGATCGCGCCGACCAGCGCGCCCAGCACGCCGAGCGGCACCACCATGATCACCGAGAACGGGATGGCCCAGCTCTCGTAGAGCGCGGCAAGGCAGAGGAACACGATCAGGATCGACAGCCCGTACAAGAGGCCGGTCTGGCCGGTCGAGGCCTTCTCCTGGCGCGACAGGCCGGTCCATTCGTAGCCGATGCCTGGCGGCAACTGCGCGACCGCCGCTTCCACGATGGCGAGCGCCTCGCCGCTCGATGCGGACCCCGGCATTGCCATGCCCAGGATTTCCACGGAGGGGACCCCGTTGTAGCGCTCCAGGCGGGGCGAGCCGGAGCTCCAGCCCGCCTTGGCGAACGAGGTGAAGGGCACCATCGTTCCGGCGCTGTTGCGCACGTACCAGCGGTCGATGTCCCCGGGCAGCATGCGGTACTGGGCATCGGCCTGCAGCATCACCTTCTTCACGCGGCCCTTGTCGATGAAGTCGTTGACATAGCTGCTGCCCCATGCCGCCGAGAAGGTGTCGTTGATGTCGGTCATCGAAAGACCCTGGGCCTGTGCCTTGTGCGGATCGATCTCCAGCCTGAATTCGGGCGTGTCTTCCATCCCGTTGGGGCGCACGGCCACCAGGCGCTTGTCCCTGGCCAGCGTGGCGAGCAACTGGTTGCGCGCCTGCATCAAGGCCTCGTGCCCGAGGTTGGCACGGTCCTGCAGCATCAGGTCGAAGCCGGTCGCGTTGCCGAGCTCCGCCACGGCCGGCGGGGCGAAGGCAAACACCTTCGCGTCGCGGATCGTGTTGAAGAAGGTGCCGGCCTTCGCCGCCACGCCCGTCACGCTCAGCGCTTCGCCCTTGCGCTCGTCCCAGGGCTTGAGCTTGATGAAGGCGAAGCCCGTGTTCTGCCCGCTGCCCGCGAAGCTGAAGCCCGCCACCGTGAAGATGCCCGAGACCGCATCCTTCTGATCGACCAGGAAGTGATGCTCCACCTGGCGAATCACTTCTTCCGTGCGCGCGTTCGTCGCGCCCGGCGGCAGCTGGACCAGCGCGAACATCGTGCCCTGGTCTTCGTCCGGCAGGAAGCCGACCGGCAGTTTCATGAAGCCGAATACCACCGCGGCCAGCAGGACCGCGTACACGACCATGTAGCGCCAGCCCTTGCCCACCATGTGCCGCACGACACCCTGGTAGCGGTGGTTGCCGCGGTCGAAGCTGCGGTTGAACCCGCCGAAGAAGCCGGTGGTTGCCATCGCATGGCCCTTGGGCACCGGCTTGAGCAGTGTCGCGCACAGGGCCGGCGTGAGTACCAGCGCCACCAGCACCGACAGCGTCATGGCCGAGACGATGGTGATCGAGAACTGCCGGTAGATCACGCCCGTGGAGCCGCCGAAGAACGCCATCGGCACGAACACCGCCGCCAGCACCAGGGCCACGCCGACCAGCGCGCCGGTGATCTGGCCCATCGACTTGCGCGTGGCCTCCTTGGGTGAGAGGCCTTCCTCGGTCATCACGCGCTCGACATTCTCGACCACCACGATGGCATCGTCGACCAGGAGGCCGATGGCCAGCACCATCGCGAACATCGTCAAGGTGTTGATGGTGAAACCGAAAGCCGCGAGCACGCCGAAGGTGCCGAGCAGCACCACCGGCACGGCGATGGTCGGAATCAGCGTGGCGCGGAAGTTCTGCAGGAAGAGGTACATCACCAGGAAAACCAGCACCACGGCCTCGATCAGCGTGCGCACCACCTCCTCGATGGAGATGCGCACGAAGGGCGTCGTGTCGTAGGGCTTCTGCACCTTCATGCCCTGCGGAAAGAACTTCTCGAGCTCGGCCACCCGCGCGTCGACCGCCTTGACCGTGTCGAGCGCGTTGGCGCCGGCGGCCAGCTTGATGGCCAGGCCGGCGGCCGGCTTGCCGTTGTAGCGGCCGACCGTGTTGTACGACTCGCTGCCGAGCTCGATGCGGGCTACGTCGCGCAGGCGGACCTGGGCGCCGTTGGTCTGCGTGCGCAGGAGGATGTCTTCGAACTCCCGTGCGGTCTTCAGGCGCGTCTGCGAGGTGATGGTTGCGTTGAGCTGCTGGTTGCCGGCCGCCGGCATGCCGCCGAGCTGCCCCGCCGACACCTGCGCGTTCTGCGCCTGGATCGCGTTCTTCACATCCAGCGGCGTGAGGCTGAAATTGGCCAGCTTGTTCGGGTCGATCCATACGCGCATGGCGTACTGCGAACCGAAGAGCATGGTGTCGCCCACACCCTCGACACGGCTGAGGGCGTCCTGCACGTTCGCAGCCACATAGTCCGACAGGTCGGAGCCGTTCATGCTGCCGTCCTCGGAGGTGAAGGCAAGCACGTTCAGGAAGTTGGTGGCCGACTTCGTGACGGTGACGCCTTGCTGCTGTACCTCCTGCGGCAGCAGCGGCGTGGCAAGCGAGAGCTTGTTCTGCACCTGCACCTGCGCGGTGTCGGGGTCGGTGCCGTTCTCGAAGGTGAGCGTGATGGTGACCGAGCCCGACGACTCGCTGGTCGAGGCCATGTAGCTCAGCTTGTCGAGCCCCTTCATCTTCTGCTCGATGACCTGGGTGACGGTGTCCTCCAGCGTCTTGGCGGAAGCGCCGGGGTAGTTGGCAGTGATGGCGACGGCAGGCGGCGCAATGCTCGGGTACTGGGCGATCGGCAGGGTGGCGATGGACATGACGCCGCCCAGCATCACGATGATGGCGAGAACCCACGCGAAGATGGGGCGGTCGATGAAGAAACGTGCCATGACGGTCTCTCGCAATCAGTTGGCCGCGCTGCCGGGCTCGGAGGGCGCGGCCTTGGCGGTTTCGGTGCCCGGCTTGGACTTGGGACTCCATTGCACCGTCTTCACCTCGACGCCCGGCGTTGCGCGCTGCTGACCATCCACCACGAGCTTGTCGCCGGCCTGCAGGCCGCCGCGCACCAGCCATTGGTCGCCGATGGCGCGTTCGGTCTCGAGCACGCGCCGCTGCAGCTTGCGCTGGGCGTCCACCACGTAGGCCGTCGGCTTGCCGGTGCCGTCGCGCGACACCGCCTGCTGCGGCACCAGGAGCGCCTCTTCCTTCACGCCTTCCTGCAACACGGCGCGCACGTACATGCCGGGCAACAGGTCTGCATTGGGATTGGGGAACACCGCGCGCAGCGTGATGGCACCGGTGTTCTGGTCCACGGTGACGTCCGAGAACTCGAGCTTGCCTTCGAGCGGATACGCGCTGCCGTCTTCCAGCAGCAGCCGCACCCTGGCTGCATTGGCGCTGCTCTTCTGGAGGTCGCCGCGCGCCATCGCCTGCTTGAGCTGGAGCACCGCGGCGCTGGGTTGGGTCACGTCGACGTAGATCGGGTCGAGCTGCTGGATGGTCGCCAGCGCGGTCGACTGGCTGGCCGTGACCAGCGCGCCGGGCGTGACCGTCGACTTGCCGATGCGCCCCGAGATCGGCGCCTCGATGCGCGCATAGGCGAGATTGATGCGGCTCGTCTCGACATTGGCCTTCGCAGAGGCGACATCGGCTTCGCCTTGCTGCAGCGTGGCCGCGGCGTCGTCGTAGTCCTGCTGGCTCACCGCCTTGATGGCCACCAGTTCCTTGTAGCGCTCGGCCTTGAGCCGCGTGGTGCCGAGGCTGGCCTGCGCCTTGGCGAGCGCGGCGACGTTGCTGTCGTAGCTTGCCTTGTACGTGGCGGGATCGATCTGGTAGAGGGCCTCGCCGGCCTTCACATCGCTGCCTTCGCGGAACTTGCGGGACTTCACGATGCCTCCGACCTGCGGCCGCACGTCGGCGATGAGGAAAGGCACGGTGCGCCCGGGCAGTTCGGTCGTGATGGCCACGCGCTGCGGCTGCACCGTGACGATGCCGACTTCAGGAGTGCCGGGCGCTGGCGGCGGACCGCCCGGTGGCTTGCCGCAGGCGACGAGCATGCAGGTGGACGCGAGGGCCGCGGCAAAGGTCAGGCCGTAGGCGAGAGGGGGGCGCATTGCGATTCTCCTGAAGAAGGGCGACCGGGCCGTAAGGTGTCCGGGCTTTGATTAACTAGACAGTGCTGTACTGAAATGTATTTTGACTTCCAGCCGCTTGTCAATCAATAATGAACAGTCTTGTATAGAAATAAGGAGATGTGAGATGCGGGTCAAGACCGAAGCCAAGCGCGAGGCCATCGTCCAGGTGGCATCGGAGGTCTTCAGGGAACTGGGGTTCGAGGGGGCCTCGATGGTGGAGATCGCCGCACGCGTGGGCGGTTCGAGGGCAACGCTCTACGGGTACTTCAGCTCCAAGGAGGAACTGTTCGTGGCCGTGATCCACGCTGCCGCGAAGAGTCACTTCGAGCCGATCTTCGCGGCGCTGGGTCAGGAGGACGACGACGACCTCGAGCGCGTGCTCCAACGTTTCGGCGAGAAGGTGCTGGCCGTGGTGTGCTCGCAAGAGCTCATCCAGGCGCACAGGGCCGTGATCGCCGAGGCCGGCCGCAGCGACATCGGGCGGCTTTTCTTCGAGGGAGGCCCGAGGAAGGGCCTCGAGGAGTTGGGAGGATTCCTGGAACGACAGATGCGCAAGGGCCGGATGCGGACGGCCGACCCGTACGTGGCGGCGGGCCATCTGACCGCGCTGCTGGACTCGGAAACCGTCAGGCCGAGTCTTCTCGGCATGCAGGGGCCGTTGACCCGGAAGGATCTGCGAGAGGCGACGCGCCGCGCCGTGCAGGTGTTCCTTGGTGGCTACGCATCGGCCAGCAAGCCTGCGGAATGACGGTGGATGGAGGCGCCTCGTGCACGCATCCCGATCGGCAGGCCCGCTCACATGAAATTCGGCATCAGGGCAAAGCTCTTCCTGTTCGTTCTGCTTGCCTGCGCTGCCGTGGTCGTGGTGCAGGCCGTCGCCGCGCGGCTCGTGATGGAGCGTGGTTTCCTGGGCTACCTCAACCAGCAGAGCCGGACGCGGATGGAGGAGATCGTTCCACGCCTGGAGCAGGCCTATGCCATTCGTGGCAGCTGGGACTTCTTGCACTCTGATTTCCGGGAGTGGGTGAACCTGGTGTTGCCCTTTCTCCGCGAAGCGGGGGGTGATGCTGCGCCTCGGTTGGCGGCTTCCGATCAGACTGGCGCACTTGCACGCGTGGGCCTGCTGGACGCGGAGATGCGCCGCGTGGTCGGCAATCCGGACGTCAACGCGGATTCGATCCGTGTTCCCGTCGTGGTTGGGGGACGCACAGTGGGTTGGGTCGCGACGGTGCCGTTCGAGGCTGTGCTTCCGAAGAATGACAAGCGCTTTCTCGAACACCAATTCACCGCCTTGACGATGGTCGGGCTCGGATCGATTCTTGTGGCGGCCTTGCTGACATTCATCCTGGCGCGCGCTCTGTTGCGGCGGGTTCGCGATATGGCCCGGGCCACGCATCGCCTGGCCGCAGGAGACTTCGCGTCGCGTATTGCGGATGGAGCCCATGACGAGCTCGGCGCGCTGGCGCGTGACTTCAACCACATGGCGCAGACGCTGGAGCATGCCGACCGGGCAAGGCGAGGCTTCATGGCGGACATTTCCCATGAATTGCGAACGCCGCTGGCGGCGTTGCGAGCGCAACTCGAGGCCATTCAGGACGGCATCCGTTCATCCTCGATCCAGTCGACGAACGCCATGCACATGGAGGTCGAGCGGCTCGGCAGGCTGGTCAACGACCTTCACGATCTGTCGCTGAGCGATGTCGGTGCAATGGCGTACCGGCGGGTCCCCATCAATGTGGTCACGGTGCTCCGGGCGGCGGCCGAAAGCATGCAGCGGCGGCTCGACGCGGCGTCGCTGCAGTTGGTACTGCAGGTCGCACAGGTGCCGCTGACGATCAGTGGCGACGAGGCACGCTTGCACCAGTTGTTCGGCAACCTGCTCGAAAACTCGCTGCGCTACACGGACGGTGCCGGCATGGTCCGTGTGGACTGCGCCCGGCACGGCGCCACCGCGCTCATCGTCATCGAGGACAGTGCGCCCGGCGTGCCGGACGACAAGATGGAGAAATTGTTCGAGCGCTTCTACCGTGTCGAACAGTCGCGCAACCGCGCCACCGGTGGAAGCGGCCTGGGATTGGCAATCTGCCGCAACATCGCGCAAGCCCATGAAGGCCGCATCACTGCCTCGGCGTCGCAATGGGGCGGACTTCGCATGGCGATCGAACTGCCGCTGATCTGACATGCAGGTGGCAGGCATAACGCGCCCACGGCGTCAATGCCGGGACCCCGCATCGACACCGCGGCCCGGCGCGTTTCACGGAACTCCCACACGGACTTCACCCTGACTTCACTGGGGTCACGCACACTGCCTCTCGACAGCGGTTCGGCGCTGGTAGAGGCGGGGAGAAAAAAACCGCTCAGGGACTCGCCTCGATGCCGACCGCTGTCACCCTCCATACCCAGGCTTGCAGGTGGCGCTCCTGCGCCTGGAATCGAGGGGGAGCCTACTGCGCCGCGACCTTCACGAACACCGGGTTCGAGTAGAACCACAGGTCGCTGTAGTTGCGGGCATTGATGGCGTTGAAGCGCGCCACGTTGTCGGTGCCGGTCGTCTGAGCATCGAACAGCGGTTCGCCGCCGGCGGTTTCGTTGGGCACGTCGGCCCCCAGGTTGGTGCCCCGCAGGCGGAAGTACTGGTTGCTGCTGGCCTTCACGGTGTAGCTCACCGCGAAGTAGCCCTCGGCATCGAGCTTCCAGTCGTTGCGCGTGAAGCGCTTGAGCACGCGGGTCGACGGGTTGGTGTCGCGCGAATAGCCGGGGGTGCCCGGCTTTTCGGGGCCGGTCACGTCGCCCGCGATCAGGTCGATGTGGTCCACCACCGGTTTCACGTTGGCGAAGACGCCGCTGCCGAGCTGGAACTCGAAGTTGTTGCGCTCGGGGCTCTTGAAGCGGATGGTGATCTTCAGGTCCTCGTCCGGCCTGGCCGCCACTTCTGAACCCATCTCGCCCGCGCCCTTGGCGCTCTGCACCTTGAAGTCGAGCGCATCGATCAGCCCGCCATTGACCGCGAAGAGCTTGCCCGAGCGCATGGCCGCGAGCAGCGATTTCGGGTCCTTGATGTCGCCCCACAGGTGGTTCTTGGCGTATTCACCGGGTGCGTAGCCGCTGCTGTACTGGCCCTGCGAGGTGGTGAAGTGATAGTCGGAATCCGCCACGTTCCAGATGTGGCGGCCTTCGGAAAGCAGCGCGTCCCAGGTGCCGCCGAGCTTCGCGACGAGGTAGTCCACGCCGCCGTAGGTGCGCGAGGGCAGGTTGGCCGGGCTGTAGGCGCTGTTGTAGCCGCCGCGGTCGGGCTCCATCTGGTTGCCGACCATGCCTTCGAGCGAGAACACGATGTTCGGTGCGGCGTCGTTCATCTCGCGCAGCTGGGCGATCGTGTATTTGCCCGGGTTGCGCGAGGGATGGTTGATCTGCAGGTAGCTCGTGTCGGGGTAGTTCTTCTTCAACCAGGCGATGGCCTTGAGCACGTCCGCATGCGTGGAGAAGGCCCGTGCATCCTGGGCATTCCATGCGGCCACATCGGCGGCCGGGAACAGCGCGGGGTCGCGGTTGGTGAAGAGGTATTCGAACTGGCTCGCGGCCTTGAGCGCGGCATCCGACATCGGGTTGTCGGTCAGGATGCCGATGTTGCCGTGGTCGTGGGTGGGCATGTCCCATTCGAAGGACGAAAAGATCGTCTTGTCGGCGTACTTCCCGCTGGCCTGCAGCGCCTTGATGCGCGGCACCTCGTACTTCGCCATGCCCAGCGAGAACGGAATCTGCGCCGGCAGCCTGTTGCCGTCGTTGTCGTAGGAAGACAGGCGCAGGTGGTTGGAGATCGCGGCCCAGTCGAGGCCGAACCGGTCGAAGGCCTTGGCGAGCACCTGGTCCAGCGTGGAGATCTGCTGCGTGTCGTCCGACTGCATGGTGTGGATGTGCAGGTCGCCGATGGTCCAGCGGCCGGCCGGGGGCGGAGCGACCGGCTCGACGGGCGGCGAGGGCGTGGTTGTGGGCGGCGCAACGGTCGCCGGCGTGCCCGGGGTGTTCGGCGCCACGGGAAAGAAGGCCGTGCCGTTGGAACTGCCGCCGCCGCAGCCGGCCAGCATCAGCGTGCCGAGGGCGAGGGTGGACAGGAGCGAGCGGGGAAGGGGGAGGACTGTCGGGAGGATGGACATGGCGGAAGAAAAAAAGGATGACGGATGCCTGAAATGCATCCGCCGGAGCGAGCCGCCGAGTCTGGGATTTCGCCGTGACGCCACGATGAAAGCGAAACGAAAGTTCACGTGTGCACCGTGCGTGGATGTTTATCGCCCCGCGAGGGGGCCCAGCCGCGCTTCCGCTCTATAAACTGTGCCGATCCATGAATTCCAGCGAGCCCTTCCCCACCTTCACCGCTTCCGTCGACGGTGAGGCGTTGTCGCGCACGGTCCGCACGGAACAGCTCGTGGTGGTACGCCGCAGCGTGCTGTCGGCCATTCCGATCAACATCGTGCTGAGCTGCACGGCCGCGCTGGTGGCCCTGAATTCGGGCCGGGTGATCGTTGGGCTGTGCTGGCTGATGCTGTCGCTGGCGGTGAACGGCGCGCGCATCGTCATCAGCCGCCGGCCGTTCGCGCTGCCGGAGGGCGTGGCGGTCGACAGCAACGTCGCCACCTCGCCGACGGGCCGGCCGGTCGAGTGGCACCTGCGGATCGCGGTGGTCTCGGCCCTGGCCTCGGGCTGCGTCTGGGCGCTGATTCCGGTGCTGTCCGACGGGTATACGTCGCCGCAGACAGTGTTCTACCTGACGGTGGTGTGCGGCATCTGCGCGGGCGCGGTGACCTACGGCATCGCCTACGCCTTCGTGCCGATCTGCTTCATCACACCGGTCCTGCTGTCGGTCATGGGCTGCCTGGTGTATGCGGGGGGCTTCGACAACCTGAGCCTGGCGGCGATGGTGCTGGTGTACCTCGCGGCGCTGGTGCGCAGCGCGTTGCAGAGCGATCGGGTCTTCCGCGAAGGCAGCCGCCTGAAAAACGAGGCGACCGCCATGGCGGCGCAGTTGCGCCAGGTGCATGGGCTGTCGCTGGAGGCGACGCAGCAGCTGTCCTTTCGCGCCTCGCACGACGCGCTCACCGGCCTGCTCAACCGCGAGGGTTTCACGGAAGCCGCCTCGCTGCACCTGACCGCGCCCGACGGCCGGCAGCATGGCCTGCTGCTGCTCGACCTCGACGGCTTCAAGGCGGTCAACGACGCCTTCGGCCACAAGGGCGGCGACCGCGTGCTGCAGGACGTGGCGGCCTGGCTGCAGCGCGAGCTCACCGACCTGCAGCCGGTCCTGGGGCGCTGGGGCGGCGACCAGTTCGCCGTGCTCTACGACCTCCAGCCGCAACGGCGTGCGCCGGCGGCCGTCGCCGAGGCGCTGATCGAGGCGACGCCCTCCGCCACGGCCTCCTACGGCGGCCAGTTCGGCGTGAGCATCGGCGTCCTGGTGTCGGGCGACGCCGAGATCGCAGACATGATCAGCTTCGCCGACGAGGCGCTCCACGAAGCCAAGCGCGCCGGGCGCAACCGCTACCAGCTGTTCGACGAAGCGCTGAACCTGCGGCTGGCCACGCGCCGCGATGTCGAGCGCGACCTGCTGACCGCCATCGAGGAGCGCGACATCGGCGTGTGGTACCAGCCCATCGTGAGCTGCGACGGCAGCAAGATCCACAGCCTCGAGGCGCTGATGCGCTGGCACCATCCGCGCCACGGCCGGATCGCGCCGGAGGACGCGGTGTTCGCCGCCGCCAACACCGGCATCGCCGAGACGCTGCTGCGCCACCTGGTCGACGAGGTCTGCCTCGGCATGCGGAAGCTGGAGCAGGCGGGTTCGCCGCTGGCGCGCGTGCCGGTGGCCATCAACGTCTCGCCGCGCGAGATGGCGCAGCTGGCCGTCGACGACATCGTGCTGGGCATGCTGGAGGCGCGCGGCATCGCGCCGAACCGGCTGCAGATCGAGATCACGGAAGAGGTGGCGCTCGACACCCATGCCACGCGCACCCGGCTTGCGGCGCTGGCGGCCGCGGGGGTGGCGATCGTGGTCGACGACTTCGGGGTGGGCTACTCGTCGCTCGCCTCGCTGCGCGGCGAGTACGTGCGCCAGGTCAAGATCGACCGCAGCTTCATCACAGGGCTGCCGACCGTGCCGGGCAACGTGGTGCTGGTGGATTCGATCATCCAGCTGGCGCGCTCGCTGAACCTGCAGGTCGTGGCCGAGGGCGTCGAGACGGAGGGAGAGCTCAATGCGCTGTGCGCAATGGGCTGCCCGCTGGTGCAGGGCTACTTCCTCTCGCTGCCGGCACCGCTGGCCGATGTGGACGCGTGGGCCGCGCGGCGCCGGCGTGCGCTCACCACCGGCGCGCGCTGACCGCCGGGTGGGCGGGGGTCAGGCCAGCAGGTCGCCGAGCGTGCGCGCGATCACCTTGGTGGCGCGGCGCAGGTCTTCGAGCACCACCCGCTCGTCGCTGCGCTTGGCATGCGACTCGAGCACGGTGCGCGGGCCGGCGCCGTAGATCACGCCGGGAATGCCGGCTTCGCCATAGAGGCGCACGTCGGTGTACAGCGGCGTGCCCATCGCCTTGATCGGCTCGCCGAACAGTTCCTGGCCGTGCTTCTGGATCGCGTCGACCAGCGGCTTGTTGCCGGCCAGCGGCTTCATCGAGTTGGCCAGCAGCAGGCGCTTGATCTCGACCGTGATGCCGGCGCCGTCCGTTCCAAAACTGGCCGCCGCATCGGCGATCACCTTGCGGATCGCCGCTTCGACCTCGACCGGGTTCTCTTCGGGGATCATGCGGCGGTCGAGCTTGAACACGACCTTGCCGGGCACCACGTTGGTGTTGGTGCCGCCTTCGATGCGGCCCACGTTGAGGTACGGGTGCGTGATGCCCTCGACCTTCGACGTCACCTGCCGGTAGAGCGTGTTCTGCGCGTAGAGCGCGTTGAGGATCTTCACCGCGCCTTGCAGCGCATCGACGCCGGTGGTCGGAATGGCCGCGTGGGCCATCTTGCCGTGCACCGTCACTTCCATCTGCAGGCAGCCGTTGTGGGCGGTGACCACCTCGTAGCTGAAGCCGGCCGCGATCATCAGGTCGGGCTTGGTCAGCCCCTTCTTGAGCAGCCAGCCCGGGCCGAGGATGCCGCCGAATTCTTCGTCGTAGGTGAAGTGCAGCTCGACGCTGCCCTTGGTCGGCCTGGCGACGGCTTCGAGTGCGCGCAATGCGAAGGTGAAGCTGGCGAAGTCGCTCTTGCTCACCGCGGACGCGCGGCCGTAGAGGCTGCCGTCGGCGATCTCGCCGCCGTACGGGTCGTGCGTCCAGCCTTCGCCCGGGGGCACCACGTCGCCGTGGGCGTTCAGCGCCACGGTGCGGCCACCGTCGCCGTCCTTGCCGTACTTGCGGCGCACGATCAGGTTGGTGATCGATTCGAGGCCGTAGTCCTTCACTTCCTGTGCGGGCACGGCGTGTTTCTCGGCCTCCAGGCCGAAGTCCTTCAGCAGCTCGGCGGTGCGCTCGGCGTGCGGCGCGTTGTTGCCGGGTGGCGTGTCGGTGGGCACGCGCACCAGTTGCTGCAGGAACTGCACTTCTTCGTCGAAGTGGGCGTCGATCCAGGCGTCGAGCTTGGCGTAGTCGGTCATGGTTTTTCTTTTCAGTGAGCTTGTTCGGCGGCGAGGTTGTCCAGCAGCAGCTGGAAGGCCTGCACTGCGAGCTGGATGTCGTCGTTGGTGCTCGATTCGAGCGGGTTGTGGCTGATGCCCGAGTTGATGCCGCGCACGAAGAGCATGGCCTGCGGCATCACCTCGTGCAGCTTCATCGCATCGTGGCCGGCGCCGCTGGGCATGCGGAAGAGCGGGATGCCGAGGGCGTCCACGGCTGTCTCCCAGCGCTGCTGCCAGGCGGGTGCGCTCGGCGCGGCGGCGGCGCGCATGGTTTCTTCGAGCTCGTAGCGAACGCCGCGGCGTTCGCAGATGTCCTTCAGCGCATTGACCACGTCGGTGGCCAGCGCATCGCGCTGCGCGTTGTTGGGCGCACGCAGGTCGAGGCTGAACTTGCAGCGGCCCGGCACCACGTTGATGGAGCCGCTGGGCACTTCGAGCATGCCGACGGTGCCGACGGAGTCGCCGTCTTTTGCGGCGCGCTGCTCGGTGTAGAGGATCAGCTCGGCCACCGCGGCGGCGGCGTCGCGGCGGCGGTCCATCGGCGTCGTGCCGGCATGGCTGGCGATGCCGATGACTTCGCCGACATAGCGCACGCTGCCGTTGATGGAGGTGACGATGCCGAGCGGCAGGTCGAGCTCGGTCAGCACCGGGCCCTGCTCGATGTGCACCTCGACAAAGCCGAGGTAGCGCGCCGGATCGCGCTGGATCTTCGGAATGTCTTCCTGCTTCAGGCCCGCATGCTGCATGGCCTCGCGCATCGTGATGCCGTCGGCATCCTTCTGGTCGAGCCAGCGTTGATCGAAATGGCCGATGAGCGCACCCGATCCCAGGAAGGTGGCCTTGTAGCGCTGGCCTTCTTCTTCTGCGAAGCCGACGACCTCGAAGGCGAAGGGCAGGCGCTTGCCTTGCCGCTTGAGTTCGCGCACGCAGGCCATCGGCACGAAGATGCCCAGGCGCCCGTCGTACTTGCCGCCGTTGCGCACGGTGTCGTAGTGCGAGCCGGTGAGGAGGGTTTTCGCATCCGGCGTCGCGCCAGAACCTTCGATGAAGCCTGCTGCTTCATAGCGGCCGACCACGTTGCCGACGGCGTCGATGTGCACGGAGTCGAAGCCTGAGGAGCGCATCAGGCCCGAGATCTGCGCGGCGCAGGCGCGGTGCGCATCGGTCAGGTAGGTGACGGTGAGCTGGCCTTTCTCGGCATAGCCGGGGTCGGTGTGCACCGAGAGCGCTTCCTGCCAGTCCCACACGTCGTTGCCGAGCGTGATGTCGGCGGCGAACTTGTCGTCGAGGCGGATCTCGGCGATGCGGTGGATGTTGCGCAGCGCTTCGCCGAGCTCGAAGGCGGGGTGGTTGTACAGCCGGCGCTCGAAGGTGTCGATGATCTCGCGCTTGGCGAGGCCGGTGCCGCGCGGCCCGCGCACCGCGAGGATGAACGGAAAGCCGAACTTCGCGTTGTAGTCGGCGTTGAGCTTCTGGATCTTCGCGAACTCTTCGGGCGTGCAGTCGGTGAGGCCGGCCTTGCTCTGCTCGTTGGTCGATTCGGCCGTGAGCGTCTTGCTGACCATGGCCTTGCCCGCGAGCTCGGGGTGGGCGCGGATCAGGCCGATCTGCTCGTCGGCCGACGACGCGGCCAGCGCCTGCACCAGTGCATGCTTGAGGTGTGCGAGCGAGCGGAAGGGGCGTGCAGCCAGCGCGCGCTGGGCGATCCAGGGCGAGTGCTCGTAGATGCCGTCGAGCAGCGCGACGGCTTCGGCCGGCACCGCGGCGTTGAGTTGGGCGATGGTGAGGCTCATGATACGGCTCCGGCTTCAAAGGGGTGCGCCTGCTTCCAGTGGCGCGCAATGTCGATGCGCCGGCAGACCCACACGCGGTCGTGCTGCGCGATGTGGTCGAGGAAGCGCTGCAGCGCCGTGATGCGGCCGGGCCGACCGAGCAGGCGGCAGTGCATGCCGATGCTCATCATCTTCGGGCTGTTGTCGCCGCTCGGGTCGCCTTCGGCGTACAGCGCATCGAAGGTGTCCTTCATGTACTGGAAGAACGGGTCGGCGTGCGAGTAGCCCTGCGGCAGCGCGAAGCGCATGTCGTTGCAGTCGAGCGTGTAGGGCACGATGAGCTGCGGCACCACGCTGCCGTCGGTCTTCTGCACTTTCATCCAGAAGGGCAGGTCGTCGCCGTAGTAGTCGCTGTCGTATTCGAAGCCGCCGTAGTCGGCCACGAGGCGGCGCGTGCGCGGGCTGTCGCGGCCGGTGTACCAGCCCAGGGCGCGTTCGCCGGTGAGTTTCTCGATGGCTTCCATGCCCAGGCGCATGTGCTCGCGCTCGGTGGATTCGTCGAGGTTCTGGTAGTGGATCCAGCGCCAGCCGTGGCAGGCGATCTCGTGGCCCAGCGCCTTGAAAGCGGCGGTCAGCTCGGGGTAGCGCTCCAGCGCCATGCCCACGCCGAACACGGTCAGCGGCAGGCCGCGCTTCTCGAACTCGCGCAGGATGCGCCATACGCCGGCGCGCGAGCCGTACTCGTAGATGCCTTCCATGCTGATGTGGCGGTCCGGAAAGCTGGCCGGATTGAACATCTCGGAGAGGAACTGCTCGGAGCCCGCGTCGCCATGCAGCGTGGCGTTCTCGCCGCCCTCTTCGTAGTTGAGGACGAACTGCACCGCGATGCGCGCGCCGCCGGGCCACTGGGCGTGCGGTGGGTTGCGGCCGTAGCCGACGAGGTCGCGCGGGTAGGGCAGGGTGGTGTCGTAGACGGTCATGGTGTGGATCAGGACAGCGCGAGGGAGATGTCGTTGGTCGGAACCTTGCGGTCGAAGGTCAGGTTGGCCTCGACGTGTTCCAGGTGTTCGGTCATGAGGCGCACGGCGCGCTCTTCGTCGCGCGCGGCCAGCGCCTTCACGATGTCGGCGTGCTCGTCGTTGGAGTGCTCGGCCGCGCTGGTGCTCTGGTACATCAGCGTGATGAGGGCGCAGCGCGAGATCAACTCGCCGAGGATCTGTGCCAGCACCTGGTTGCCCATGAGCTCGGCCATGCGCACGTGGAAGTCGCCGAGCAGCTCGGTGCGGCCCGAGATGTCCTCGCCCGATACGGCCGACTTTTCCAGCGCGACGTGTTCCTTGAGCGCCTTGATCTTGGCGGGCGTGACGGTGCGCACGAACTCGCGCGTCATCTCGGCCTCGAGCATGCGGCGCACGGCGAACACCTGCCTGGCCTCGTCGACGGCGGGCGCGGCCACGAAGGCGCCGCGCGCGGGCTCGAGGCGAATGAGTTTGTTCTGCGAGAGCTGGAACAGCGCCTGCCGCACCAGCGTGCGCGACACGCCGAAATGATCGGCCAGCTTCTGCTCGGCGAGTTTGGTGCCGGGCTGAAGCCGGTGCTCGACGATGGCCTTGGTCAGGGCATCGACGATCGAACGGGTGGTGGAGGACTCCATGTTTTTCATGATAGACCCAAAGCCGGTAACTGTATACACTTTTGTCCACCGGAATTTCCCGCACCCGATCCCCTCTTTGAAGGAGCGCCCCATGGGCCTGAGCACTCACGTACTGGACACGATGCACGGCGGCCCCGCTGCCGGCATGGAGGTGGCGCTGTACACCACCGACGGCGACGCCGCGACGCTGGTGAAGCGCTTCACGCTGAATTCGGACGGCCGCAGCGACGGGCCGCTCTACGACAACGACTCGCTGAAGGCCGGCACCTACCGG
This sequence comes from Variovorax sp. P4_B10, assembly GCF_056402375.1. Lineage (NCBI taxonomy): Bacteria > Pseudomonadati > Pseudomonadota > Betaproteobacteria > Burkholderiales > Comamonadaceae > Variovorax > Variovorax sp. P4_B10. Next base: position 63,733 of record NZ_JBFUHN010000005.1, read on the forward strand.
CTGGTGTTCGACGTGGCGGGCTACTTCAAGACGCGCGGCGTGAAGCTGCCGGAGCCCAATTTCCTGAACAAGGTCTCGCTGGATTTCGGCGTGGCGCACACCGACCAGCACTACCACGTGCCGCTGCTCGTCAGCCCGTGGAGCTACTCCACGTACCGCGGGTCTTGATGTCAGTCGCCTTGCTGCTGCCCTTCGGTGAGGGTGTCCAGCTGGAAGCGCCCGCTCTTGTCCCAGAGCCAGGTGTCGGTCCATGTCACCGCGCCGAGGCGGCTGGCGGCGGGGAAGGGCGCGGCCTTCAGCACCATGCGCTCGATCTCGGCGATGACCTCGGGCGCATGCTTGGGTGCGCGCAGCCAGTGCATCGACAGCACCTTGCCGCCGGCATCGAGGTGGACCTGCAGGGTACCGACCGCATAGAGCATCGGCGGCAGCTGGCCACTGTAGATGCGCGACCTGTTGGCGTCGTAGATGTGGCGCGCTGCGTCGCGGCGGTAGTCGCGCGCATTGGCCGCATTCGATCCGCGCGACACCGGGGCGGCCGCACCCTGTTCGGCCTTGGCCGCGCTCAACTGGCCGGGAACGGTCCCGGGGCTCCCGCAGCCGGCGAGCCAGAGTGCGGAAATGACGGATGCCGCCAGGGCAAGGCGGCGCGGCGTAAGCTGACGATTCATCGATGGGTTTATACCGTGAGTCCTCGCGGGCCCGGCAACCGAAGGTATCGGCAATGAGCGGTGCGGTCGATCAACTGCTGGCGCGTCTCCGAAAAGAAGACGCGGTGCTGGTGCGTGTCGAGTCCACGCAGGGCTCGGCGCCGCGCGAGGCCGGCACCTGGATGGCGGTGTGGGCCGAAGGCCTCACGGCCACCATCGGCGGCGGCCAGCTCGAGTTCCAGGCCACGCAGGAAGCGCGCGAGCTGCTGGCCGGCAAGCGGACCATCGACGGCATCCGGCGCTATCCGCTCGGCCCCAGCCTGGGCCAGTGCTGCGGCGGCGTGATGTTTCTTTCGTACCGTCGCGTCACGGCGGCCGATGCACCGGCGCTGCAGCGCGAACTGGTCGCGCAGCTCGAGCCGGTGGCGCTGTTCGGCGGCGGCCACGTGGGCGCCGCGCTTGCGCGCCTGCTGGCCGCGCTGCCGTTCTCGGTGCGCTGGATCGACAGCCGCGACGGCGTGTTCCCCGATGCGCTGCCCGCGCAGATCGACACCGAGCATTCCGAGCCCGTGCAGGACGCCGTGGCCGCGCTCGCGCCGGGCAGCCGCGTGCTGATCATGAGCTTCAGCCACGCCGAAGACCTCGACATCGTCATCGCCTGCCTGAAGCGCCTGCGCACGCACGGCGACCTGCCGTACATCGGCCTGATCGGCAGCAAGACGAAGTGGGCCACCTTCAGCCATCGGCTCGAAGCCCGCGGCTTCAGCGCCGACGAGCTGGCCCGCATCACCTGCCCGATCGGCGTGCCCGGCATCACCGGCAAGGAGCCCGAGGTGATCGCGGTCGCGGTGGCGGCACAGTTGTTGCAATCGCTGGGCTGAACAGGGTTTTCCCGGCGGCGACGCCCCAAAAAAGCATCCCGCCCTTTGCCAAAACTGTATACACTTTCGGTCCACAACAAGCCGCAGCGGAGCGAGGCCCAATCCACGGAGCCTGCGTTCGCGGCACTTTCTCTGCTTACAGCGCCCGCAGTGGTGAGCAGGCTGAAATCCCTTGGCGACGCCCCCATGCGCGCACAGGGCTGAGAGAGAGCACATGGAAAGCTACTACCTCGACTGGGCCAACCTGCTGCTGCGCTGGGTCCACGTCATCACCGCCATCGCCTGGATCGGCGCCTCCTTCTACTTCGTGATGCTGGACAACAGCCTCGAGAAGCCGCAGGACCCCGAGTCGCTCGACAAGGGCGTGGGCGGCGAGCAGTGGGCCGTGCACGGCGGCGGCTTCTACAACATGCAGAAGTACACGCTGGCGCCCAAGAAGCTGCCGGACCATCTGCACTGGTCGTACTGGGAGAGCTATTCGACCTGGATCACCGGGTTCGCGCTCTTCACCATGTCGTACCTGTGGAACGCGAGCACCTACCTGATCGACAAGTCGAAGATGGACTGGCAGCCCGGCGCCGCCATCGGCGTGGCGCTTGCTTTCTTCGTCGTGTTCTGGATGGTCTACGACGGCATCTGCCAGATCTTCGGCCGCCGCAAGAACGGCGACACCATCGTCGGCGTGCTGATCGCGATCTTCATCGTCTTCGCGACCTGGCTGGCTTGCCAGTGGTTCGCGGGCCGCGCGGCTTTCCTGCTCGTGGGCGCCATGATGGCCACCACGATGAGCGGCAACGTGTTCTTCTGGATCATCCCGGGCCAGCGCAAGAACGTGCAGGCGCTGCGCGAAGGCCGTCCGGTCGATCCGGTGCACGGCCAGCGCGGCAAGCAACGCAGCGTGCACAACACCTACTTCACGCTGCCCGTGCTGTTCGCGATGCTGAGCAACCACTACAGCTTCACCTACACGCACAAGTACAACTGGATCGTGCTGCTCTTGATCATGCTCGGCGGTGCGGCCATTCGCCAGTTCTTCGTGGTGCGCCACCGCTTCAAGCTCGGCAACGCGGGCAATCCGCTGCCCTATGCGCTGATCGGCATCGTGGTGCTGGGCCTCAGCATCGTCTGGATGAAGCCCGAGCCGGCTGCCGCGCCCGTGGCCGCCGCGGCGGCGCCCGCCGTGGCGTACAAGGACGTGCAGAAGGTGCTGGAGCAGCGCTGCTTCATGTGCCATGGTGCGGCCGTGCAGATGAAGAACGTGCGCGTCGATACGCCCGACCAGGTGACGGCGCATGCGCAGGCGATCTACCAGCAGGTCGTGGTGACCAAGATCATGCCGATGAACAACGCGACCGGCATCACGGACGACGAGCGTGCCCTCATCAGCCGCTGGTTCCAGGCCGGCGCAAAGACAAACTAGACCGCGGTCAAGAGGGCGGGCCACCGCTCCCCGCACAATCGCCGGATGGAGACAAGCAAGCCATGACCGCATCGAACCCGGCCTTAGTGCCCGCACCCGACCCGCGCGAAGCACCGCGCGCCTTCCTCGAACACCTCTACCGCGTGGCGGTGGATCGCGCGCTGCCGCTGTCCACGCTGGGCGCCCACTTGCCGCCGCCGCCCAAGGGGCGCACGCTGGTGCTCGGCGCCGGCAAGGCCGGCGGTTCGATGGTGCAGGCGCTCGAAGCCCTGTGGCCGGCCGATGCGCCGCTCTCGGGCCTCGTCGTCACGCGCTACGACCACATTCCGCCGCGCCCCGAAGGCGTGCCGCAGCGCATCGAGCTCGTCGAGGCCGCGCACCCGGTGCCCGATGCAGCGGGGCAGCAGGCGGCCGAGCGCATCCTGGCCCTGGCGCAAGGCCTCACGGCCGACGACCTCGTGCTGTGCCTGATCTCTGGCGGTGGCTCCTCGCTGCTGGTGCTGCCGGCCGAGGGCTTGACGCTGGCCGACAAGCAGCGCATCAACAAGCAGCTGCTCGACAGCGGCGCCGGCATCGGCGAGATGAACTGCGTGCGCAAGCACCTGTCGCGCATCAAGGGCGGCCGGCTGGCGGCGGCCTGCGCCCCGGCGCGCGTGGTGACGCTCACCATCAGCGACGTGCCGGGCGACGACGCGGCCGTCATCGCGAGCGGCCCCACGGTGCCCGACGCGACCACCTGCGCCGATGCGCTCGCCATCCTCGACCGCTATGGCATCGAGGTGCCCGCACCCGTGCGCGCCCAGCTTGAAAGCGGCGGGCTCGAAACGCCGAAGCCGAACGACGCGGCCTTCGCGGGCCACGAGACCCACATGATCGCCACGCCCCAGCAGTCGCTCGAAGCCGCGGCCACGGCAGCGCGCGCGGCCGGCATCGAGGCGCACATCCTCAGCGACGAGATCGAGGGCGAGTCGCGCGAGGTCGGCAAGGTGCATGCCGCGCTGGCCCGCGCCGTGGCGCACCGCGGCCAGCCGTTCGCACGGCCTTGCGTGATCCTCTCGGGCGGCGAAACCACCGTCACGATCCGACCGCGCCAGCCGGGCCAGGCCAAGGGCCGCGGCGGCCGGGCCGGCGAGTTCTGCATGGGGCTGGCCGGCGCGCTCATGGGCCAGCCGCAGGTCTGGGCGCTGGCCGCCGACACCGATGGCATCGACGGCGTGGAAGACAACGCCGGCGCCTTCGTCGCGCCCGACACGCTGGCGCGCGCGACAGCTGCGGGCAAGAAGCTGTCGGACCACCTCGACCGCAACGACGCCTACGGCTACTTCGACGCCATCGGCGACCTGTTCGTGACGGGGCCGACGAACACCAACGTCAACGACTTCCGCGCGCTGCTGGTGTTGTAAGGGGCCTTCTTACTCCTTCAGCACCATGTCGATGCACATCACCGCCGCCATGATCAGCAGGCGGCGGGCGTCGTTGGCTGGCACGCCCGGGTCGATCGACAGCATGTAGTTGTCGGCGGTGGTGAAGAGCTCCTTGCCCAGCCCCGCCCATTTCTTGGACACGGCGGCGAATTCGGCGCTGCCCTGCACGAAGCGGAAATCCCAGCTGGTCCACTTGCCCTTGAGCGTGCAGGCGATCTGCTCCTGTGCGTCGAGCACGTCGAACTTGCCGCCGATGGAGAAGAGCTTCTGCCTGAACGAACCGACGACCCGGTCGTTGCCGTCCAGCACCTGCACCTTCGACAGGAAGATGGAAACGCCGCGCTTGACCGACAGCACTTTCTGCCCCTCGGGCGTCGACACCACCACGTCGAAAGGCGTGAAGCGCTTGTAGTCGGTGAAGCGCAGCAGCTTGCTGAGGAAGCCGAGGTTCGGCTCGCGGCACTCCAGAATCTTCTGCTGCGAATGCGGGTCGAAGACGTCGTAGTTGTTGGCCGCCTTGAAGATGCCGACGTGTTCCTTGATGAAAAACAGGTTGTTGCGCAGTGCTGCGTGCATGGATTTCCCTCGGTCCTCTGTGTGTATTGGTGTGGCGGGATTATGTTCGGCGCGAATGACGGCCCCGTTCCCCGTCCGTGACCGGTGGCGGGGCGGGGTTTGCGAACTCGGGTTAACCTATGCCCCCGGCGGCCTGTGGCTGCCGTTGTCGCCGGCGCATCCCCCCGGGTGCCGCGCCGCGCAGCACATCCAGAATTCCCCATTCTTCTTTTCATCATCCAGTCCCCGAAGGAAAAGTTCGCCATGACCGCCACCTACACCGACACCCGCCTGCTGATCGACAACGAATGGGTCGACGCCACCGGCGGCAAGACCCTGGACGTCGTGAACCCCGCCACCGGCAAGGCCATCGGCAAGGTGGCGCATGCCAGCATCGCCGACCTCGACCGTGCCCTGGCTGCCGCCCAGCGCGGCTTTGAAAAGTGGCGCAACACCCCCGCCAACGAGCGGGCCGCCGTCATGCGCCGCGCCGCCGGCCTGATCCGCGAGCGCGCCCCCGACATCGCCAAGCTGCTGACGCAGGAGCAAGGCAAGCCGCTGGCCGAAGCCAAGGGCGAGACGCTGGCCGCCGCCGACATCATCGAATGGTTCGCCGACGAAGGCCGCCGCGTCTACGGCCGCATCGTGCCCTCGCGCAACCTGGCGGCGCAGCAGCTCGTGCTGAAGGAGCCGCTCGGCCCCGTCGCCGCGTTCACGCCGTGGAACTTCCCGATCAACCAGATCGTGCGCAAGCTCGGCGCCGCGCTGGCCACCGGCTGCTCGTTCCTGGTGAAGGCGCCTGAAGAAACCCCGGCATCGCCCGCCGCGCTGCTGCAAGCCTTTGTTGACGCCGGCATTCCGCCCGGCACCGTGGGCCTCGTGTTCGGCAACCCGGCCGAAATCTCGAACTACCTGATCTCGCACCCGATCATCCGCAAGGTCACTTTCACCGGTTCCACCCCGGTCGGCAAGCAGCTGGCCGCGCTGGCCGGCTCGCACATGAAGCGCGTCACGATGGAGCTGGGCGGCCACGCCCCGGTGATCGTGGCCGAAGACGCCGACGTGGCGCTGGCCGTCAAGGCTGCCGGCGCCGCCAAGTTCCGCAATGCGGGCCAGGTCTGCATTTCGCCGACCCGCTTTCTGGTGCACAACAGCCTGCGCGAGGAGTTCGCGCGCACGCTGGTCAAGTACACCGAAGGCCTGAAGCTCGGCGACGGCCTCGCCGAAGGCACGACCCTCGGCCCGCTGGCCAATGCGCGCCGCCTCACTGCCTTGGCCCATGTGCTGGAAGACGCGCGCAAGAAGGGCGCGACCGTGGCCGCCGGCGGCGAACGCGTCGGCGACTCGGGCAACTTCTTCGCCCCGACCGTGCTGACCGACGTGCCGCTCGACGCCGACGTGTTCAACAACGAACCCTTCGGCCCGATCGCCGCGATCCGCGGTTTCGACACGCTCGAGGAAGCAATCGCCGAAGCCAACCGCCTGCCGTTCGGCCTGGCCGGCTACGCCTTCACCAAGTCGATCAAGAGCGCGCACCTGCTGAGCCAGAAGCTCGAACTCGGCATGCTGTGGATCAACCAGCCGGCCACCCCGTCGCCTGAAATGCCGTTCGGCGGCGTAAAGGATTCGGGCTACGGCTCGGAAGGCGGCCCCGAGGCGCTCGAGGCCTACCTGAACACCAAGGCCGTTTCGATCCTCGGCGTCTAGTCCTCGGCGCTGGCGTTCCAGAACGCTTGCTGGACGCCACTCAGCGCTTCGAGTTCTGTAATCACCTGGTCGAGTTCCAAGGGCTCGACCGCGGTGGCGTACAGCGTCGCTTCGATTTCCGTGTCGGCCGGCCCGAAGGCGTGCTGGTCGACATCGCGCACCGGGTAGTTCGCGGCTTCGAGCAACAGCAGGAGCTGGTCCATCACCTCGGGCCGTGCTGCGCGCGAGCAGATCACCCGCACCGTGTAGGTCGCCTCGCTCGATTCTTCATTGATCGGACGGCGGTTGATGCGGTTCACCACCGGCAGCAGCAGCGTGTTGCTGGCCAGCACGAACAGCGCGGCGATCATCGCTTCGCCGATCAGGTCCGCACCCGCGCAGGCGCCCACCGCCGCCGACCCCCACAGCGTGGCCGCCGTGTTCAGGCCCGTGATGTTGGTGCCTTCCTTCATGATCGCGCCCGCCCCCAGAAAGCCGATGCCCGAGACCACGTAGGCCGCCACATGCACGGCCCCATCGTGACCGTGCAGCCGATTCGCCATGTCGACGAACACCGCCGCACCCACCGCCACGAGCGTGTTGGTGCGCAGGCCCGCGGCGCGCTGCCGTATCTGGCGCTCCAGGCCGATCAGCGAGCCGAGTGCGAAGGCGACCGCTACGCTGACGAAGGTGTCGAGCAGCGAGGGCAGGTTGAAGTTTTGAATGGCTTGCATCCGATGTGTCTTTCGATGTTCGCGCCAGTTTGCGGGACTTGGGTGTCATCTGCGTGTAGCTTTCGCCCAGAGCACTGGTTGATCGGCCAGCACTACAGCTGTGCACGCGCCCTGAACAAACGCGCCTGGTCTTCACTGCCACCCATACCGCCGCGCATACCACCCCTTCACCGTCTGCGTCAGCACCGCATAGCCGACCAGCATCGCCACCAGCCACGGGAAATACATCAGCGGCAGCGCCTGCAGCTTGAAGTAGTGCGCGAGCGGCCCCATCGGCAGCCAGATGCCCACCGCAGCGATCGCCGCGCCCATGATCAGCAGCGGCCAGGCCGCGCGGCTTTGCAGGAACGGGATCTTGCGCGTGCGGATCAGGTGAACGATCAGCGTCTGCGACAGCAGCCCCTCGACGAACCAGCCCGATTGGAAAAGGGTCTGGTGCTCTACCGTGTTGGCCGCGAACACGAACCACATCACCGTGTAGGTCAGGATGTCGAACACCGAGCTCAGCGGCCCGAAGAACACCATGAAGCGCCCCAGGTCGGCCGGGTTCCAGCGCTGCGGCGTCTTGAGGAATTCCTCGTCCACGTTGTCGAACGGAATCGCGATCTGCGACACGTCGTACAGCAGGTTCTGCACCAGCAGGTGCAGCGGCAGCATTGGCAGGAACGGAAGGAAGGCACTCGCCACCAGCACCGAGAACACATTGCCGAAATTCGAGCTCGCGGTGAGCTTGATGTACTTGAGCATGTTGGCGAAGGTACGGCGGCCTTCGACTACGCCTTGCTCCAGCACCATCAGGCTCTTCTCCAGCAGGATGATGTCGGCCGATTCCTTGGCCACGTCCACCGCGCCGTCCACCGAGATGCCGATGTCGGCCGCACGCAGGGCTGGTGCGTCGTTGATGCCGTCGCCCATGAAGCCGACCACGTGCCCGTTGGCGTGCAGCGCGTGCACGATGCGCTCCTTGTGCGCCGGCGTGAGCTTGGCGAACACCTGGTGCTGCTCGACCAGTGCGCGCAGTTCGGCGTCGCTCAGCTCCTCGATCTCACGGCCGAGCACGATGTGGCCGGCATCGATGCCCACGTCGCCGCAGACCTTGCGCGTGACCAGTTCGTTGTCGCCCGTCAGCACCTTCACCGCCACGCCGTGCTCGGCCAGCGCGCGCAGTGCGGGTGCGGTCGACTCCTTCGGCGGATCGAGAAAGGCCACGTACCCCAGCAGCGTGAGCGACGATTCGTCGGCCACGCCGTAGGCGGGCTTGCGCGCCTCGGCCTTCAGCGTGCGGCTGGCCACGGCCACCACGCGCAGGCCCTGTTCGTTGAGCTCCGACGCCACGCGGTGGATGCGCGCGAGCAGCTCGGCATCGAGCGCCAGCACTTCGGCGCCGCGCTCGACGGCAGTGCACACCGACAGGATCTCTTCCAGCGCGCCCTTGCAGATCAGCAGATGCTCGCTGCCGCCGTTCTCCACCACCACCGACATGCGGCGGCGCGAGAAGTCGAAGGGCACCTCGTCGATCTTGCGGTAGGCCGTCTGCAGCCGCGTCTCGGGCTGCATCTCGGCGTGGTTCAGCACGGCCTTGTCGAGCAGGTTCTTCAGTCCCGTCTGGTGAAAGCTGTTCAGGTAGGCGAGCCGCAGCACATGGTCCGAGCCTTCGCCCCAGGCGTTGGTGTGGCGCTCGAGCACGATCCGGTCCTGCGTCAGCGTGCCGGTCTTGTCCGTGCAGAGCACATCCATCGCGCCGAAGTTGTGGATCGCTTCGAGCCGCTTCACGATCAYCTTCTGGCGCGACATCACGACCGCGCCCTTGGCGAGCGTGGCGGTCACGATCATCGGCAGCATCTCGGGCGTGAGGCCGACCGCGATCGACAGCGCGAACAGCGCCGCCTCCCACCAGTCGCCCTTGGCCACGCCGTTGATCACCAGCACCAGCGGCGCCATCACCAGCATGAAGCGGATCAGCACCCAGCTCACGCGGTTGATGCCGGCCTGGAAGGCGCTGGTGCCGCGGTCGGTGGCCGTCACGCGCTGCGCGAGGGCGCCGAAGAAGGTGCGGTCGCCGGTGTGCACGATGAGCGCAGTGGCGGTGCCGCTGATCACGTTGGTGCCCATGAAGAGCAGGTTCTCGCGTTCGAGCACGCCGGCTTCGTGGTCGCCGCGGTCGATGGTGAATTTTTCGACCGGCATGGCCTCGCCCGTCAGTGCCGACTGGCTGATGAACAGGTCCTTGGCGGTCAGCACCCGGCAGTCGGCCGGGATCATGTCGCCGGCCGAGAGCGCGATTACCTCGCCCGGCACGAGGTCGCGCATCGGAACCTCGACGCGCACCGTGCCGGCGTGCGTGGTGTCGAAGCCTTCATCGCCCGCGGCGCCGGCCTTGCGGCCCGGCGCGGGCCGCAGCACCGTGGCGGTGTTGCTCACCATCGCCTTGAGCCGGTCGGCCGCCTTGTTGGAGCGCGACTCCTGCAGGAAGCGCAGCACCGTCGACAGCACCACCATGCTGCCGATCACGAGCGTGGCCTTCATGTCCTCGGTGACGTAGGAGACCAGCGCCAGCACCGTCAGCAGCAGGTTGAACGGGTTGCGGTAGCACTGCCACAGGTGCGTCCACCAGGGCAGCGGCTGCTCGTGGCGCACCTCGTTGCTGCCCAGGCGCTTGCGCAGCACCTGCGCATGGCCTTCGCTCAGGCCGCGCGGCGAGCTGTCGAGCCTGACGAGCATTTCGCCGGCATCGGTGCGCGATGCCGTGGCCAGTGCCTTGGCAATGTCGGGCGGCATGCTGGCCGAGGCCACGCCGACGGGCTTCGAGCCCAGCATCGTCTGCCAGCGCTCGAAGTGATGCAGCATGTGACGGCTGCGCAGGAAGCTCTCGAAAAAGGACTTCAGGACGTTCTTCATTTTGTTTTCTCCTCGAGGGGATCGGGTCAGCGTGCGAAGGCCCAGGTGAGGCCCAGCGTCCACCAGGCCGGTGCGTCGATGCGAAGAAGAAGGTTTTGCGCGCGGCTCGGGGCGACGCTCGCCGCCGGCAGCGGCGTCCAGCGCACGCCGGCGGCATGCGTCTGCGTTGCCGCGAGGCCGCAGGGGTATGCCGCCCAGAGGCGCGGCGAGGGACGTTGGGGATAGAAGCGGGGTCCGTCGGGGCGGGCGGCCGTGGCCGTCCGCACGACGCGCCGCAGGCGTTCGCGGGTCATGGGAGGTTCTCCTTCGGGGCAACGAGCCGCGAAGGAAGGAACCTCCCGCTTCAATCAGCCGGCAGGAATCTTCCGCAGCACGGCGCGCTGCGTTGTGGGGGTGGGTGGCAATGGAGGGGGCGCGCTACGGCGCCAGCGAGGGTCTGGGTCCATGGTGGCCTCCTTGCGATCTGCGTTGCGGTCCTGCGGGCGCGTCGTCAGCGGTGCGCCGTGCGGGGCGGTTGCTCGAGCAGCAGGAAGAAGCTGCGGATGCGCCGTGTGGTCCAGAGCGCGGCGGCCCGGTCCAGCGTTTCGTTCTCGACGTCCTGCGCCGTGACTGCGCGCGCAGGCACGTGCGCCGGCGGGCGAACGGGTTGCTGCATCGGCGGCTGTTGCTGTTGCTGCTGACGAGGTTGAGATTGACGCATGACAAGGCTCCTTCGCGATGAAGGGCCTCGTGCACGGACACACGCGAGCTGACTGAAAAAGCCAGTGACGAGAACGACGGAAATCGGAAGGGAGAGAACCGCTTGCCGAAGAAGCAAGAGGATCACGCTGCGTGCACGGCGGCCACAGCGCGGGAGAAGCCTGCGCTAGAGGGCCGGATGTGTCACGCCTGCCGAGGCACGCGTCTTGTCACTGATCCAACTGGCACTGTCCACGCACGGGGCTCCGAAGTAAAGATGCAAGATTGTTGCACCGCATCACAAAGAGCGTCAACCTTTTCGGCCATGTCCTGCAATGCCATCATGGTCGTTATCGCCTCAATGTTGCGATTCCGCCTCGCAACCTTTCAACCGGCTTTCAATTCGATGAAAAAACCATCTCAGACCCTCGATGCATGAAACGGGCACAGTGTTCGGGGTGCGTGCACAGGACACCGGGTGCTCCCCTCCGCGAATGTCCCCCGCTTCGCTCCTTTATTTCGCTGCGGGGAGCACCCGGTGCCCTGCGCACGATGAGCGCAGCGCCACAGCTCACGCACTCCATGCAAAACAGCAACGCGACGAATCGACAAGCAAGGTTTCCGAGCGCGGCGTCGACGGCCTTCTCGCCAAACTGCAGGCCGAGGCGCGCTGACCGGCCTACGCGCAGAGCGCGCGGATGTTCGGCGGAATCGGCACCGCGCGGATGCCGCCGCCTTCACGCTTCGCGCCGAAGATCCGCACTTCTTCGCATTCGAGGATCAGGTCTTCGCCGCGCGTCACGCGGTAGGTCTGCACGAAGCTCTTGTCGCGCCACTCGGTGATGCGCACCGCGATCTGCAGCGTGTCGCCGTAGCTCGCGGCTTTCACGAAGCGGGTGTGCGTGTCTACCAGAGGCGTGCCGATCACGCCCAGCGTCTGCGCCGTTTCCTCCCAGCGTGGCACGCCGCATTCCGCGAAGAAGTGGCGCGAGGCCGCATCGATCCAGCGGAAGAAGTTGGGGAACCAGACGATGCCGGCCGGGTCGCAGTCGCCGAACTCGACGCGCGTGGTGTAGGTGATTTCCTTGGTGCTGCTCATCGGTTCATTCTCGTCGGCAACCACGGGGCGATGCGCGCGCTCAGTCCGCGACGATCTTCCGGTCGCGGATCAGCGCGCCGAAGCGTTGCGAATCGGCCGCCGCGCGCTGCTGGAACTCGGCCGGCGAGCCCGGCACTGCTTCGCCCCCGAGCGAGGCGATGCGCTCCTTCACGGCCGGCAGCGCGAGCGCGCTGTTGATCTGCGCATTGAGCTGCGCCACCACCGCCGGCGGCGTGCCCGCGGGCGCGTAGAAGCCGAACACGGTGTCGGCGTCGAAGCCGCGCAGCCCGACCTCGTCGAGCGTGGGCACATCGGGAAAGAGCGGCGAGCGGTGCGGGCTGCCCACCGCCAGCAGCCGGAGCTTGCCGGCGCGAACCTGCTGCAGGCCGATGCCAGGGTCGAAGGCGTAGTCGATCTGGCCTGCCAGCAGGTCCTGCAATGCAGGCGCCGCGCCGCGGTAGGGCACGTGCAGCGCGAAGAGGCCTGCCTGGCTCTTGAACATCTCGCCGGCCAGGTGCGGCGAGCTGCCGCTGCCCGGCGAGCCGTACGACAGCTTGCCCGGGTTGGCCTTGGCGTACGAGATGAACTCGCGCACATTCGCGGGCGGCAGCGAGGGCCTGGTCACCAGAAACACCAGCACGCGCGCCGCCGCCGCCACCGGCACCAGGTCCTTCGCCGGATCGAAGCTCATGCGCGAATACAGGTGCGGGTTCACCGACACCATGCCGCCCGAGCTCATGAGCAGCGTGTAGCCGTCGGCGGGTGAGCGCGCCACGGCCTCGCCCCCGACGTTGCCGTTGGCGCCCGCGCGGTTTTCGATCACCACGGGTTGCTTGAGCGCCTCCTGCAGCGGCTGCGAGACCGCGCGCGCGATCTGGTCGGCGGCGCCCCCGGGCGGGAAGTTGACGATCACCTTGATCGGCCTGGCGGGCCATGTGTCGGCATGCGTCTGTGCGTGCGCGCAGGCCAGCAGCGCGCAGGCGGCGGTGAACAGCAGGCGTCGCTGCCAGGGAAGGGCGGAGTGGGGCATGTGTCGTGTCTCCTGGGTTGTTATGAAAATCTGGATCGGGCGGGATCAGGCGGAGGTGGACGGCGGCCGTTTCATCCAGCGGATAGCCTGCGCCTGCACCGGCCGCGGCGCGGCGCCGTGGCGCACCAGCGCGGCGTCGAGCGCCTTGCCGCCCTCGTCGGCCAGGGCTGCTTCGCGCGCCGCGGCAATCGCCTCGGCGCGCGTCGGTGCGGGCAGCGTTGCACGGCCTGCGAGTTCGTCGATCACGTGCAGCAGGTTGTGCTTGCCGCGCTCGTTGGTGCTGCCGTAGCCCTTGATGAGCCGGCCGCACAGCGCAAGTTCGTGGCCCAGCGCCCAGGCTTCGCGCGTGCCGGTCTCCACGGCCGCGAGCCAGCGTTCGATCAGCGCCTGCTCCTCGGCAAAGCGATTGCCGCGACGGCGCAGCCACTTCAGCGAAGACAGGAGCCGCAGCGAAGCCATACCGAACACCGAGTGGCTGCCCACCTTGAGCGGCAGCGCCCAAGGCTCCCGGCCGCGCGCCTGCCGGCCCCGGTCCCACGCCGTCACGCGGCGCGAAAGTGCGGGCGGCAGCAGCGCGGCGAACTCGGCCGCGCCGGGCTTGAAGTGGTCGTAGACCTTCACGATGTCTTCGTCGGTGGCACGCACTTCCTGCCGCACGCGCTGCGCGCGGCTCGCACGGCCTTTCAATGCGGCCACGCGCACGATGTCGTCGAAGGCCATCCACAGCGCGAGCCAGCGTGCCGCCTCGCGGGTGATGGCGAAGCCCTGGGCGCCGGCCGGATCGGTGGCGCGTTCGGCATCGAGCACCTTGCCCAGCCGCTCGGCGTAGAGCGCGGCGTAGGCGGCATCCTGGTAGTCGAGCACGCGGGCATGGCCGAGCGCGAGCGTGTCGTGCACGGCCGGCGGAAAACGCCGCGCCAGTTCATCGGGCAGGGCGCGCGCCGGTGGTGGCGCATCGCTGGTGTCGCCGGCCATCACGCCGCTCACGAAGGCGGCCTGTGCCCGGGGCGTGCCCACGGCGTCGAAGGCGGCCGCAAAGCCGCGCAGGCTGGCGGCGGCCGCCTTGCCCAGCGTCCGGTGCGCGCTGGCGTCGCCGCCGCGCACCACGTGTTCGTAGGCACTGCGCGGGAACGGGAACAGACCGCTGCCCGCAATGGCACCGAGCATCACCGCACTGACCACCGTGCCGGTGTCGCGCGCGATGGCGTTCATGTCGAACACATGGTGCTCGCGGCTGAAGGCCTTGACCACGTCGAGCAGGCGCTGCGCATCGGCGCGGCCGTCGCCCGGCTCCATGCGCTCGGCGGTGGTGAGGATGCGCGCCGACGAGCTGACGACCAGCGTGCGCAGCGGCGCGCTCATGCCGTTGCCGATCTGGCGCGCGGTTTCGAGCAGCTCCGACGAGACGATCGCGTCGAGCGCGCCCGGCACCGGGCTCAGGCTGAACACCGGGCGCTTGCCGCCGAGCTGCGCGATCGGCACGGGGAACACCTCGATGTAGTAGGTGGTGGCGCCGGTGCGCTGCGCCACGCCGGGAATCGAGGTGCTCTGTGCGGCGTAGCCGGCATGGCGGGCGGTGTCCACCAGCCATTCGGTGAGCACGCCGCCGCCTTCGCCGCCGAGGGCGCAGACGAGCAGGGTGATGGGGCGGTTCTGTTTCATGTCTTCGCCCTTCATGCCGGTTGCAGTGCGCGCACCATGGCACCGCGCAGTCCGTGCAGAAGGCGTTCATGCCACTTGGGGTTCTGCACCACCTCGGCCCGGTAGAAGCTCGGGCACAGCGTGGCCGCATGCGCATTCGCGCCGCACAGGCCGCAGCCCACGCAGCCGTCGATCACGGTGGCGACCGGGTCGACCTTGAGCGGATCGGGGTTGTCCTTGAGCGTGAGCGTGGGGCAGCCCGAGAGGCGGATGCAGGCGTGGTCGCCGTTGCACACGTCTTCGTCCACGCCGTACTTCACGCGCACCACGCGCTCGCCTTTTTTCAGGAGGCTTGCAATCCACGGCTTGATGCGGCGCTGGCGCTCGAGCTGGCACTCGCCCTCGGCGATCACCACCTTCAGCCCGTTGAAGTCGCTGGTGAGCGCCTCGGTCAGCGTCTTGCGCATGCGCTCCACGTCGTAGGTGGTGACGGTGCGCATCCACTTCACGCCCAGGCCCGTCAGCGTGGCCTCGATGGTCTGGTTTTTGTCGACCAGGCTCTGCTGCTTGTCGACGGCGCGCTCCTTCATCTCGTCGTCGGGCGTGGAGATGATGTCCTGCGTGCCGGTGGCCGAGGTGTAGCCGTTCTTGAAGATCAGCAGCACCGCGTCGTCGTCGTTGAAGAGCGCGCTCTGCACGCCGGTGAGCAGGCCGTTGTGCCAGAAGCCGCCGTCGCCCATGATCGACAGCGTGCGGCGGCTCATCATCGGCGCCACGCCCGCGCGGCTCGCGAGGCTCATGCCGTAGCCGAGGATCGAGTGGCCCATCGAGAACGGTTCGAAGGTGCCGAAGGCATGGCAGCCGATGTCGGCCGCGATGTGCACCGGCC
Organism: Variovorax sp. P4_B10; assembly: GCF_056402375.1. Classification (NCBI taxonomy): domain Bacteria; kingdom Pseudomonadati; phylum Pseudomonadota; class Betaproteobacteria; order Burkholderiales; family Comamonadaceae; genus Variovorax; species Variovorax sp. P4_B10. The sequence goes on from NZ_JBFUHN010000005.1 coordinate 79,318, forward strand.
CCGTCTCTTGCTGCGCGAGCTTGAGCGCGGAGAACACCGGACGCTCGGGACAGCCGATGCAGAAGCTCGGCGGCCGGTTGGGCAGCGGCGCGGCGAGCTGCCGTGCCACGGCCTCGCGGCGCTCCCGGTTGCCGGCCAGCCAGGCCTGCGCGGACGACGAGGCCTCGCTGGCCTCGATGTATTTCGCAGCAAAGGCGCCGATGCCGCCCGACAGCACCTCGACGCCATACTCACCGGCCGCGGGCAGCAGGTCCTTGCCATGCAGCGGCGTCTGGATGTCGCGGCGGCGCAAGAGCGTGGCGATGTCCTGCTCGATGTATTCGGGCTGGCCTTCCTCCACCACCAGCACCGCGCGCTTGCCCACGCAGAAGTCGGCCACCTGCTCGGGCACCAGCGGGTAGGTCACGTTGAGCACGAGGATCGGGATGTCCGTCTCGCCGAAGGCATCGGCCAGCCCCTGCTGCTGCAGGCTTCGGATCAGCGCGTTGTAGAGCCCACCCTGCACCACGATGCCAAGGTCGGCGTGGGCGCGGCCGGGCATCAGTTCATTGAGCCCGTGCTCGACGACGTAGCGACGCGCCGCCGGAATGCGCTCGTCGCCCTTGAGCTTCTCGTGGCGGAAGGTGACGGGCGGATGCGCGAGCCGCATGTAGTCGAAGCCGGCAGGCTCGGCCATCGGCGCGCGGGTCGACACGGCGGGCGCGATGTTGTCCTTGCACTCGAAGCTGCCGCGCACGTGGCAGGTGCGGATGCGCAGCTCCATCAGGCAGGGCATGTTCGAGGTTTCGGAGAGGCGGAAGCCTTCTTCCACCATGCGCACCATCACGCCGAGGTCGGGCCGCGGATCGAGCAGGCACATGCTCGACTTGAGCGCGTAGGCATGCGTGCGCTCCTGGATCACGCTGGCGCCTTCGCCGTAGTCCTCGCCCACCACGATCAGCACACCGCCGGTCACGCCCGGCGAAGAAAGGTTGGAGAGCGCGTCGGCCGCCACGTTGGTGCCGACTATCGACTTCCACGTCACGGCGCCGCGCAGCGGATAGTGAATGGACGCGCCGAGCATCGCCGCGGCCGAGGCCTCGTTGGCGCAGGCCTCCACATGCACGCCGAGTTCGTCCATGTAGGTCTTGCCCTGGACCATCACGTCCAGCAGGTGCGACACCGGCGCGCCCTGGTAGCCGCCCACATAGGCCACGCCCGACTGCAGCAGGCCCTTGGTGATGGCGAGGATGCCCTCGCCGTGGAAGGTGTCGCCTGCGCCGAGGCGCAGCAACTCGACTTCCTTGCTGAATGAAACTTCCATCGTGTCTCTTTTTTCTGGGGGTCTCGCAGTGTGGTCGGCGTGCCGCCATACATCAATAAAATAAGCAAGCTATCCAACATGAATGCCATGCATATCGAAAAGCTCGACCTCAACCTGCTGCGGCTCTTCGATGCGGTCTTCAGGGCCCGCAGCGTGAGCCGTGCGGCCGAAGCCCTGGGCCTGACGCAACCGGCGGCCAGCCATGGCCTCACGCGGCTGCGCCTGCTGCTGGGCGATGCGCTCTTCACGCGCACCCCCGGCGGCGTGGCGCCCACGCCGCGGGCCGAGCGGCTGGCGGTGCCGGTGCAGGCCGCGCTGGCCATGTTGCAGCAGGCCTTGGCCGAGCCCGAGCGCTTCGACCCGGCGGCCTCGCGCAAGCTGTTTCGCATCCACATGAGCGACATCGGCGAGGGGCGCTTCCTGCCGGCGCTGATGGCGCGGCTGCGCGAACTGTCGCCGGGCGTGCGGATCGAGACCATGCCGCTGGCCACCGGCGACATTGCCGCGGCGCTCGACAGCGGCCGGGTCGACTTCGCCTTCGGCTTCCTGCCCAAGGTGAAGGACACGCAGCGTGCCCAGTTGCTGAAAGACCGCTACATCGTGCTGCTGCGCAAGGGCCATCCCTTCGTGAAGCGGCGGCGCAGCGGGCAGGCGCTGCTCGAGGCGCTGCAGGAGCTCGACTACGTGGCGGTGCGCACGCACGCCGACACGCTGCGCATCCTGCAGCTGCTGAATCTCGAAGACCGCCTGCGTCTCACGACTGAGCACTTCATGGTGCTGCCGGCCATCGTGCGCGCCACCGACCTCGCAGTGGTGATGCCGCGCAACATCGCGCGCAGCTTTGCCGAAGAGGGCGGCTACGCCATCGTCGAGCCGCCGTTTCCGCTGCGCGACTTCACGGTGTCGCTGCACTGGAGCAAGCGCTTCGAGGCTGATCCGGGCAACCGGTGGTTGCGGCAGGTGATCGTGGCGTTGTTTTCGGAACGTGCTATTTGAAGTGCTTTGTTCAGGGCGCGCTCACGCCGACGGTGTGCTCTGCTCCGCGAATGTCCCCCGGCGCGGCCTAGGGCCGCAGGCCTCCTCCTTTATTTCGCTGCGCAGAGCACACCGCCAGCGTGATCGTTCAGAGCACTTGTTGATCGGCCCGCACGAGAGCAGCGCTCATCGTGCACAGGGCACCGGGTGCTCCCCGCAGCGAAATAAAGGAGGAGCGAAGCGGGGGACATTCGCGGAGGGGAGCACCCGGTGTCCTGTGCACGCGCCCCGAACGCTGCTTCAGAGAACCAAAAGTACGCGCTGCGAGGCGCGTCTTTAGCACGCCAATGTATGCCCCTACAAGGCCTGCAACAAGTTGCTGCATCGCAACATTCTTTCGAGGCGCCGGGGCTTCGAAATACGATGAAAGCCTTCGCATTTCGACACCGCGGATCGAATGCTCACTTCCCGATGAAATCTTTCGCGCTCAAAGCCGTGTGCGAAATGTTTTCATCCCAAAAACCGTCACTGAAATTATTGCAACCACTTGTACATTGGTCTGGCAATGTGAACGGATTGTCATCGCGGACCACCAGCATTTCTCCTTGAGCGGCGGGTGCGCCACGCGTCCATTTCACGCGCACATGCATCGTTGCCAATTTCATTCAAGACCTGGAGAAGTGCATGAGTACCGTCGATCAGCTGGGCCGCACCGCGCCCCTCACCTCGGGTCAGATGGCGATGTGGCTCGGCGCAAGGTTCGCGTCGCCCGACACCAATTTCAACCTCGCCGAGGCCATCGATATCGATGGCGAAATCGACCCCGCCATCTTTCTCTCGGCCATGCGGCAGGTGGCCGATGAAGCCGAAGCCACGCGCCTGAGTTTTGTCGATGCGGGGCACGGGCCGCGCCAGGTCGTTGCGCCCACCTTCACCGGCGAGATTCCCTACCTCGACCTCAGCGGGGAGAGCGATCCGGAGGCCGAAGCGGAGCACTGGATGCGTGCCGACTTCACCCGCAACATCGACCTGGCGAACGGACAACTGTGGCTGTCCGCGCTGATCCGTCTCGCGCCCGGTCGCCACATCTGGTACCACCGCAGCCACCACATCGTGCTCGACGGCTTCGGCGGCGGCCTGATTGCGCGCCGCTTCGCGGACGTCTACAGCGCGATGGTCGCCGGCAGCGCAGCGGTGCCCGAAGAGTCTCGCCTGGCACCGATCTCGCAGCTCGCCGAGGAAGAAAACGCCTACCGCGAGTCCGGCCGCTTCCTGCGCGACCGCCAGTACTGGGCGGAGCGCTTCGGCGATGCACCCGATCCCCTGAGCCTTGCCTCGCGCCGCTCGGTCAACGTCGGGGGCCTGCTGCGCCAGACGGTGCACCTGCCGGCCGCCAGCGTGCAGGCGCTGCAGGGCATCGCGCAAGAGCTCGGCACCACGCTGCCGCAGATCCTGATCGCGACCACCGCGGCCTACCTGTACCGCGCCACCGGCATCGAGGACATGGCGATCGGCATCCCGGTCACGGCGCGCCACAACGATCGCATGCGGCGCGTGCCGGCGATGGTCGCGAACGCACTGCCGCTGCGGCTCGCCATGCGCGCGGATTTGCCGATTCCGGAGCTGATCCGCGAAGTCGGACGGCAGATGCGTCAGATCCTGCGGCACCAGTCCTACCGCTACGAGCACCTGCGCAGCGACCTGAACATGCTGGTCAACAACCGGCAGCTGTTCACCACCGTCGTCAACGTCGAGCCCTTCGACTACGACTTCCGCTTTGCAGGGCATGCCGCCAGGCCGCGCAACCTGTCCAACGGAACGGCCGAGGACCTGGGCATCTTCCTGTACGAGCGCGGCAACGGGCAGGACCTGCAGATCGACTTCGATGCCAATCCCGCGGTGCACACCGCGCAGGCGCTGGCCGATCACCAGCGCCGGCTGCTCGCCTTCATGGCCGCGGTGATCCGCCAGCCGGACCAGGCCATCGGCCACATCGACCTGCTCGGCGCCGACGAACGCCGGCAGTTGCTGGTGGACTGGAACGACACGGCCCATGCGGTGCCGGACACCAGCCTCACGGCATTGATCGAGGCGCAGCTTGCAGGCAACCCGGAGGGCATTGCCTTGCGCTTCGACGGGCAGGCGATGCGCAATGACGAACTGAACCGGCGCGCCAACCGGCTCGCGCACCTGCTGCGCGCACGCGGCGCAGGCCCGGAGCGCACGGTGGCGCTGGCCATCCCGCGCTCTATGGAGCTGATGGTGGCGTTGCTGGCCGTCCTGAAAACCGGCGCTGCCTACCTGCCGGTCGATCCGGATTTTCCGCAGGACCGCATCGCCTTCATGCTCGGCGACGCGCAACCGGTGTGCCTCATCACGACCGCGGCGCTGGCGGAGACACTGCCGGGCGACGCATCGCAACTTCTGCTCGACCTGCCGCAAACGATTGCCAAACTGGGGAGTCATGCCGAAACCAACCTGGGCACCGCGATCGATCCCTCGCATCCGGCCTATGTGATCTACACCTCCGGCTCCACCGGAACGCCGAAGGGCGCGGTGGTGTCGCACCGCGCCATCGTCAACCGCCTGCGCTGGATGCAGGACCGGTACGGCCTGCAGGCCGACGACCGCGTGCTGCAGAAAACGCCTTCGAGCTTCGACGTGTCGGTCTGGGAGTTCTTCTGGCCGCTGATCGACGGCGCGACGCTGGTGCTGGCGAAGCCGGGTGGGCACAAGGATGCGGTGTACCTGGCCGGCCTGATCGCCGGCGAAGGCATTACCACGATCCACTTCGTGCCGTCGATGCTCGAGGTCTTCCTGCGCGAGCCCGCCGCGTCCACATGCACCACGCTGCGCCGGGTGATCTGCAGCGGCGAAGCCTTGTCGCCCGCGCTCCAGGCGCAGTTCCGGCAGCGCCTGTCCTGCGAGCTGCACAACCTCTACGGACCGACCGAGGCCGCCGTCGACGTCACGTCGTGGGAGTGTCTGCGTGCACCGGAGGCCGAGCCGGCATCGGCGAGCGTTCCCATCGGCCGCCCGATCTGGAACACGCAGATGCATGTGCTCGACAGCGGCCTGCAGCCGGTGCCGCCCGGCGTGACCGGCGAGCTGTACATCGCGGGCATCGGCCTCGCGCGCGGCTACCTGAACCGTCCGTTGCTGAGCGCCGAGCGCTTCATCGCCAACCCTCATGGCGCACCCGGCAGCCGCATGTACCGCAGCGGCGACCTCGCGCGCTGGCGCAACGATGGCAGCCTCGACTTCCTCGGCCGTGCCGACCAGCAGGTGAAGATCCGCGGCCTGCGCATCGAGCCGGGCGAGATCGAATCGGTGCTGCTGCAGCATCCGCAAGTCGCCCAGGCCGCAGTGGTGGCACGCGAGGATGTACCGGGCGAGAAGCGCCTCGTGGCCTACGTCGTTGCAGCCGATGCGGCCGACCCGCAGCCGGCCGAATTGCGCACCCACCTCGCGCAGGCCTTGCCCGAGTACATGGTGCCTTCGGCCTTCGTCAGCCTGCCGGCCCTGCCGCTGGGCCCGAGCGGCAAGCTCGACCGCAAGGCACTGCCGCCGCCGGAGCTGCAGGCCGCAACGCCGTACGCCGCACCGCGCACGCCCACCGAAAAGATCCTGGCCGGCCTCTGGGCCGAGACCCTGCACCTGCAGCGCGTCGGCGTCCACGACAACTTCTTCGAGCTCGGCGGGCATTCGCTGATGATCGTGCAGCTGATCTCGATGATCCGGCAGCAGTTCATGATCGACCTGCCGGTGGACACGCTGTTCCAGGTGTCCACCATCGCCGGCCTCGCGGAGCTGCTGGACCGGGAGTCGGTCGCGCGCCCCAGCCTCACGCCGATGCCGCGTCCGCCGCGCATCCCGCTGTCCTTCGCGCAGCGCCGCCTGTGGCTGATGAACCAGCTCGAAGAAGCCAACCCGGCCTACAACATGCCGCTGGCCTTGCGCCTCTCCGGCGTGCTGGACCGCGCAGCGCTGCACGAGGCGCTGGGCGACCTCGTGCAGCGCCACGAAAGCCTGCGCACCATCTATCCGAACGAAGACGGGCTGCCGTACCAGCACATCCTCGACGGTGCGGACGCACGGCCGGCGGTGATCGAAGCCGACAGCAGCGAAGAAGAGATCGCGGCCCAGCTGCATGCCGCGGGCCGCCGCGGCTTCAAGCTCGGCACCACGGCACCCTTGCGCACCCACCTGTTCAGGCTGGCCAGCGACGAGCACGTGCTGCTGCTCCTGACGCACCACATCGTCGGCGACGGCGCGTCGCTGTTGCCGCTGGCGCGCGACCTGAGCATGGCCTATGCCGCACGGTGCGAAGGCAAGGCGCCGGACTGGGCGCCGCTGCCGCTGCAATATGCCGACTACGCGCTGTGGCAGCAGGATCTGCTCGGCAGCGAAGACGACGCCGACAGCATGGCCGGCCGCCAGCGCGAGTTCTGGCGCGAGACCTTGCGCGACCTTCCCGAGCAGCTGAGCCTGCCCGTCGACCGCCCGCACCCGCCCGTCCCCAGCTACCGCGGCGACGTGGTGCCGATGCAGATCGCGCCGCATGTCCACGAGCGCATGCTGCAGCTGGCGCGCGACGGCCAGGCCAGCGTCTTCATGGTGCTGCAGGCCGCGCTGGTGGGCCTGCTGCATCGCCTGGGTGCCGGCGACGACATCGCCATCGGCACGCCGGTTGCCGGGCGCAGCGATCACGCGCTGGACGACCTGATCGGCTGCTTCGTCAATGCGCTGGTGCTGCGCACCGACGTCTCGGGCCAACCGAGCCTGCGCGAACTGATTGCGCGGGTGCGGACCACCAATCTCGCTGCGTATGCGAACCAGGAATTTCCGTACGACCGCATCGTGGAGCTGCTGCGGCCGGGGCGCTCGGGCGCCAATCTGCCCCTGTTCCAGGTCATGCTGGGATTCCAGCAGGGCAGCAACCGGTTGTCTTTCAGCCTGCCCGGCCTGTCGATCACGCCGCAGCCGGTGGCCATCGACACCGCGAAGTTCGACCTGTCCTTCATCCTCGATGAGCAACGCGGCGCCGACGGCCTGCCGGGCGGCATTGCCGGCGGCATCCAGTACAGCACCGATTTGTTCGACCGCAGCACGGTCGAAGCGATCGCGGCGCGGCTGGTGCGTTTGCTGGAAGAGGCTTGCGATGCGCCCGATGAGGCGCTGGGCAGCCTGGCCATCCTGAGCGCCGAGGAAAACCATCGCCTGCTGTCCGACTGGAGCGGCCCCACGCGCGAGCTGGCGCCGCTTTCGCTCGCCGCCATGGTGGCGTCGCATGCCGCCGAGCGCCCGCAGGCGGCGGCGGTGGTGCTCGACCACGCGACCGTCAGCTATGCCGAGCTCGATGTGCGGGCCAACCGGCTCGCGCACCTGCTGCGTGGCCGGGGCATCGGTGCCGGCGCCATCGTCGCGACGGTGTTGCCGCGTTCGCTCGACCTCGTCGTCGCGCACCTGGCCATCGTCAAGGCCGGTGCGGCCTACCTGCCCATCGACCCGAACCACATGGCCGCGCGCAGCGCCTTCGTGTTCGAGGAAGCCGCGCCCGCCGGCGTGTTGACCCACGCGTCGCTGTTGCCGCAGCTGGCCGGTGTTCCGCATTGCCTGGCGCTCGACAGCGACGAGACGGTTGCCGCGCTGGCGATCCAGTCGGATGGCCCTCCGGCGCCGGCGCACGCTGCCGACCCCCAGGATGCCGCCTACATCATCTACACCTCGGGCTCCACCGGCGTGCCCAAGGGCGTGGTGGTGCCGCATGCGGGCCTGAGCAGCCTGGGGACGGCCATGGCGGAGCGGCTTGCGATCGGCCACGACGCGCGCGTGCTGCAGTTCTCCTCCTGCGGCTTCGACGCCTCCGTCATGGACCAGCTGATGGCCTTCCACGCCGGCGCCGCGCTGGTGGTGCCGGCGGCCCCGCAACTGCTGGGCACCGACCTGGCCGACCTGCTCGAAAGGCAGGCCGTCAGCCATGCGCTGATTCCGCCGGCCGCACTGGCGACCTTGCCGCACGGCGAGTTCCCGCACCTGCAGACGCTGGTGGTGGGCGGCGATGCCTGTCCCGCCGCGCTGGCCGCGCGCTGGTCGCAAGGCCGCCGCATGGTCAATGCCTACGGCCCGACCGAAATCACCATCTGCGCGAGCATGAGCGCACCGATGACGGCCGAAGCGTTGCCGTCCATCGGCCAGCCGATCTGGAACACGCGGATGTATGTGCTCGACGACAGCCTGCAGCCCGTGCCGCCGGGCGTCGTGGGCGAGCTCTACATTGCCGGCAGCGGCCTGGCGCGCGGCTACCTGAACCGTCCGCTGCTCAGCGCCGAGCGATTCGTCGCCAACCCCTACGGCGCACCCGGCAGCCGCATGTACCGCAGCGGCGACCTGGTGCGCTGGCGCAGCGACGGCAGCCTCGATTTCCTCGGCCGGGCCGACCAGCAGGTGAAGATCCGCGGCTTCCGCATCGAGCCGGGCGAAATCGAATCCGTGCTGCTGCGGCACCCGCTGGTGACGCAGGCGGCCGTGATCGCACGGGAAGACGTGCCGGGCGAGAAACGCCTGGTGGCCTACGTGGTCGCCGCCGCCGATCCGCAGCCGATCGAGTTGCGCGCGCACATGGCGAAGGCCTTGCCCGACTACATGGTGCCCTCGGCTTTCGTCCACCTGCCGTCGCTGCCGCTGACCCAGAGCGGCAAGCTCGACCGCAAGGCGCTGCCCGTGCCCGAGCAGCAGGCCGCCGCGCAGTATGCCGAGCCGCGCACGCCCACCGAGAAGCTGCTGGCCGGGCTCTGGTCGGAGACGCTGCACCTGGAACGCGTCGGCATCCACGACAACTTCTTCGAGCTCGGCGGGCATTCGCTGATGGCCATCCAGCTCGGCATGCGCATCCGCCAGCAGGTCCGCGCGGACTTTCCGCACGCCGAGGTCTACAACCGTCCCTCGATTGCCGAACTGGCTGCGTGGATCGACGACAACGCCGGCGGCACCGCCGAGGCACTGGACCTGTCGCGCGAACTCCAGCTGCCTGCGCACATCCGCCCCCAGGACACTGCACCGAAGCGGGTGCCGAAGCGGGTGTTCCTGACCGGCGCCAGCGGCTTCGTCGGCAGTCACCTGCTGGCCGCATTGCTGCGCGACACCACGGCCTGCGTGGTCTGCCACGTGCGCGCCGAAGACGAGAAGGCGGGCGAGCTTCGCCTGAAGCGCACGCTGGCCCAGCGCCAGCTCGGCGCGATCTGGGACGACGCGCGGATCAAGGTCGTGACCGGCGACCTCGGCAGGCCGCGCCTCGGCCTCGACGACAGCGCCGTGCAGCTGGTGCGCGACGGCTGCGACGCCATCTACCACTGCGCCGCGCAGGTCGACTTCCTGCACCCCTATGCCAGCCTGAAGGCCGCCAATGTCGAGAGCGTGGTCACGCTGCTCGAATGGACCGCGCAGGGCCGGGCCAAGAGCATGCACTACGTCTCCACGCTGGCGGTGATCGACCAGAACAACAAGGAGGGCACCGTCACCGAGCAGTCGGCGCTGGCTTCGTGGAGCGGGCTGGTCGATGGCTACAGCCAGAGCAAGTGGGTCGGCGACGCGCTGGCCCGCGAGGCGCAGGCGCGGGGCATGCCGGTCGCGATCTACCGGCTGGGGGCAGTCACCGGCGACCACACCCATGCGATCTGCAACGCCGACGACCTGATCTGGCGCGTGGCGCACCTCTATGCCGACCTGGAAGCGATTCCCGACATGGACCTGCCGCTCAACCTGACGCCGGTGGACGACGTGGCGCGCGCCATCCTCGGACTGGCGGGGCAGCAGGCCTCGTGGGGCCAGGTGTTCCACCTGATGAGCCAGGCGCCGCTGCGGGTGCGCGACATCCCGCCGGTCTTCGAACGGCTCGGCATGCGGCTGGAACCGGTGGGGCTCGAGCCCTGGCTGCAGCGCGCCCATGCGCGGCTGGCCACCGGGCAGGACCGCGACCTGGCCGCGGTGCTGGCCATCCTCGACCGCTACGACACCTCGGCCACGCCGCCGCAGGTGAGCGGTGCGGCAACGCATGCGCAGCTCGAGGCCATCGGCACGCCGATCCGCCCGGTGGACCGCGAGCTGCTGCAGCGTTACTTCGTCGATCTCGGCATCGACACCAAGGCGCGCCGCGCCCTGGAAACCAGCGCATCGTAGGAGGACCGTCGGATGGCACGCTATCTCATCGCGGCAACCGCTTTGCCGGGCCACGTCCTGCCGATGCTGGCCATCGCCCAGCACCTGGTGGGCCTTGGGCACGAGGTGCGGGTGCACACCGCCAGCCAGTTCAGGACGCAGGCCGAGGCGACCGGCGCGACGTTCACCGCCTTCGAGCCCGCGATCGACTTCGACCACCGGCAGCTCGACGAGCGCTTTCCCGAGCGCCGGCGGCTGCCGTCGGCGCATGCCCAGCTGTGCTTCGGCCTCAAGCATTTCTTTGCGGATGCCATGGCCGCGCAGCTGAAGGGCATCCGCACCATCCTGGAAGACTTCGAGGCCGACGCGATCGTGGTCGACACGATGTTCTGCGGCACCTTTCCGCTGCTGCTGGGTGCGCGCGACGACCGTCCGGCGATCGTCGCCATCGGCATCTCGGCGCTGCCGCTGTCCAGCTGCGACACCGCCTTCTTCGGCACCGCGCTGCCGCCGTCGTCCACACCGGAAGGGCGCGTGCGCAACCGGGCGATGAACGCCAACCTCAAGCAGGCGATGTTCGGCGAGGTGCAGCGCTACTTCGATGGCTTGCTGACGCGCTCGGGCTTGCCCGCGCTGCCGGACTTCTTCGTCGACGCGATGGTCAAGCTGCCCGATCTCTACCTGCAGCTCACCGCGCCGTCCTTCGAATACCCGCGCAGCGATTTGCCCGCGTCGGTGCGGTTCGTCGGCCCGCTGCTCTCGCCCGCCAGCCGCGACTTCGTGCCGCCCGACTGGTGGCACGAACTCGACGACGGCCGCTCGGTCGTGCTGGTCACGCAGGGCACGCTGGCCAACCAGAACCCGGCGCAGCTGATCGGCCCGACCTTGCAGGCGCTGGCGGGCGACAAGCGCATCCTGGTCATCGCCACCACCGGCGGCCCGGTGCCGGCCGCGCTGGGCGCGAACGTGCCTGCCAATGTCCGCGTGCTGCCGTTCCTGCCCTACGACCGGCTGCTGCCCAAGGTGCATGCGATGGTGACCAACGGCGGCTACGGCTCGGTCAACCATGCGCTGAGCCTCGGCGTGCCGCTGGTGGTGGCGGGAACCACCGAGGAAAAGCCGGAGATCGCCGCGCGCGTGGCCTGGTCGGGCGCCGGCATCAACCTCGCCAATGGCCAGCCGAGTGCCCGCCAGATCGGCGACGCCGTGCGCAAGGTGCTGGGCGAATCCACCCATAGGCAGCGTGCCGCCGTGCTGCGCGAGGATTTCGCGCGCCATCACGCGCTGACCGGCATCACGGAGGCCCTCGCGGTGCTCCTGCAGACAACCCCCGCATCCGCGGAAATGGCTTGAACCCCCAAGGAAATCGACGATGAGCAACCCGTTTGACGACAAGAACGCCAGTTTCCAGGTCCTGGTGAACGACGAAGGCCAGCACTCGCTGTGGCCGGCCTTCATCGCCGTGCCCGCCGGCTGGCAGGTGGCCCTGGCCGCGACCGACCGGGGCGCCTGCAACGCCTTCATCGAAGCGAACTGGCAGGACATGCGCCCGCGCTCGCTGGTGGCGGCAGGTACGTCGGGCGCACCGGCGCAATGAGCGGTCAGCGGTCTTCGCTGCCCTCCTGCTTGTTGAGGACGAAGCAGTAGACCGCGCAGGCAGCGAAGAAGCCCGCGCAAAGGCTGTACGACAGCGGAAACTGACTCAGGTAGCTGGCGTTGAGCTGCCAGTGCCTGGGACTCAGTTCCGGATGCAGGCGAACGGCGCCCAGGAAATACAGGACCGGCAGCGCCAGGAAGGGCAGTGGCCGGTACTTGCTTCGGATGAAGAGAAGGTAGGCGCCGATGCCGATGAGGATCGGGACCGACAGGAAGACGTAGTAGTCCACGAACCCCAGAAACCCCTTGGGCGCCTTGGCCAGCACGACGATGAGGGCCAGAAACGTGACGGGCGACCAGAGGGTCAGCAGGGCAAGCAGCAGGTTCGTGTGCCATCTGCGCCCGGATCGCTCGGCCTTTGTGTCAGGCAAGGGGACGATCGGCGCTGTGGGCGGTGCGTAGGGATTGTTTTCCATGGGCGTGGACTGTAGCCGCGGTGCGTGTGCCGTCATGGCCCCGCGGCTCGCTCATGGCCCGGGAATTGCTCTCGCTCTCCAGGGTTTCCCCCTAGGTCGCATACCCGCGCCGGCATACGCAATATGGCTCCGGCGGTATGTGGGCTGCGGCGCAACCGGCTAACGTTCAGGCATGGCCGGGAAACCGAGCCGCCCACGAGCCCAAAGAGCATGAGTACAGAGCGCAACAACATCCAACCCGTCCGCTTCTTCCATCGCGGCAAGATCGTCGACGTCAGCGGCGTCCATCCGACCCGCTCGGTGCTCGACTGGCTGCGCGAGGACGCGCACTGCACCGGCACCAAGGAAGGCTGCAACGAGGGTGACTGCGGTGCCTGCACGGTGGTGATCGGTGAGCTGGCCACCGATGCCAACGCCCCCGGCGCCATCGGCGGCCTGCAACTGCAGACGGTCAATGCCTGCATCCAGTTCCTGCCGACCCTGCATGGCAAGGCGCTGTTCACGGTCGAAGACCTCAAGGCACAGTGCGCCGCAGCGCAGCCGCAGGACAAGAAGCACGCCGTCCACACCCTGCACCCCGTGCAGCAGGCGATGGTCGACTGCCACGGCTCCCAGTGCGGCTTCTGCACGCCGGGCTTCGTGATGTCGCTGTGGTCCACCTACGAGCACCACCAGGCCGGGGGCACGCAGCCGACGCGCCAGCAGCTGGCCGACGAGCTCTCGGGCAACCTCTGCCGCTGCACCGGCTACCGCCCGATCCTCGATGCCGGCCAGCGCATGTTCGACCTGCCGGCCGTCCGGCTCGACACCGGGCCCGTGGTGGCCGCGCTCACCGCGCTGCACGACGACGGGCTGGACCTGGACTACGCCGCGCCGCTCGGCGCCCGCATGGACCATTTCCACGCCCCCCGGACCCTGGCCCAGCTCGCCGCGCTGCGCGAGCAGAAGCCGCGCGCCCAGCTGCTGGCCGGATCGACCGACGTCGGCCTCTGGGTCAACAAGCAGTTCCGCGACCTCGGCGACATCATCTACGTGGGCGACGTTGCCGAAATGAAGACCATCGAAGTCCGTCAGAACGACACGGGTGGCGAGCTCTACATCGGCGCCGGCGCCTCGCTCGAATCCGCCTTCGAAGCCCTGGTGCAGCGCGTGCCCAGCCTCGAGGACGTGTGGCTGCGCTTCGCCTCGCCGCCGATCCGCCATGCCGGCACCATGGGCGGCAACGTGGCCAACGGCTCGCCCATCGGCGATTCGCCGCCGGTGCTGATGTCGCTCGACGCCGAGATCGAGCTGCGCCGCGGCGACGCCGTGCGCCGCATGCCGCTGCCCGACTTCTACCTGGACTACATGAAGAACCAGCTGCAGCCGGGCGAGTTCGTGCAGGGGCTGGCGGTCCCGCTGGCCGCCATGCGCCGCCAGGTGCGCGCCTACAAGATCAGCAAGCGCTTCGACTGCGACATCTCGGCGCTGTGCGCGGGCTTCGCGATCGAACTCGAAGCGGGCAGCGACACCGTCAAGGCCGTGCGCCTCGCCTTCGGCGGCATGGCCGCCACCGTCAAGCGCGCCGCGAATGCCGAGGCGGCCCTCGTCGGCAAGCCGTGGACGCAGGCCAGCGTCGCCACCGCCAAGCTCGCGCTCGCGCAGGACTTCAAGCCGCTGTCGGACATGCGCGCCTCGGCCGACTACCGGCTGCAGGTGGCACAGAACCTGATCCAGCGCCTCTGGCTCGAAACCCGTACCGATGACGCGCTCTCCCTCGAAGAGACCAGCGTCTGGAGCGCGATGCCTCATTCAGCAATCAAGGCCACCAAGGCCGTGGAAGGCGTCTGACCATGAACAAACCCATCGACGCCCGCCTGCTGCAGCCCGCCGAGGCCTTTGCCGACTACCTGAAGAACACCGCCGCCCGCATCGACGTCGGCGGCGAAGCGCTCGCGCACGATCTGGGCATGCGCGTCGGCATCAGCCGGCCGCACGAATCGGCACACCTGCACGTCGCCGGCGAAGCGACCTACATCGACGACATCCCCGAACTCACCGGCACGCTGCATTGCGCGCTGGGCCTTTCGCCCGTTGCCAACGGTCGCGTCACGGCACTGTCGCTCGACGCGATCCGTGCGACGCCCGGCGTGGTCGCGGTGCTGACGGCGGACGACATCCCCGGCACCAACGACTGCGGCTCGATCGTTCACGACGACCCGATCCTGCTGCCCGTGGCGGACGGCGGCGAGATCCGCTACCTCGGCCAGCCGGTGTTCGCGGTGATCGCCGAAACGCGCGACGCCGCGCGCCGCGCGGCCGCCAAGGCCAAGGACGCGATGACCATCGAGGCGCAGCCGCCCGTGATCACGCCGCAGGACGCGCACGCGCGCGGCCAGTACGTGGTGCCGCCGATGCACATCGTGCGCAGCGGCGGCAGCGCCAACGAAGGCGACGAGGCTGCCGTGCGCGCCGCCATCGCCAAGGCGCCGCACCGCCACACCGCCACGCTCGACGTGGGCGGGCAGGAGCAGTTCTACCTCGAAGGCCAGATCAGCTACGCCATTCCGAAGGAAGGCGGCGCGCTGCACATCCACTGCTCGACGCAGCACCCGAGCGAGATGCAGCACCTGGTGGCGCATGCGCTGCACCTGCAGTCGAACGAAGTGCATGTCGAATGCCGGCGCATGGGCGGCGGCTTCGGCGGCAAGGAGTCGCAGTCGGCGCTGTTCGCCTGCGTGGCGGCAGTGGCGGCGCGGCAGCTGCAGCGCCCGGTGAAGCTGCGGCTGGACCGCGACGACGACTTCATGGTCACCGGACGCCGCCACTGCTTCTGGTACGAATACGACGTGGGCTACGACGACGAGGGCCGCATCCTCGGCGCGGAGATCACGATGGTCTCGCGCGCCGGCCACTCGGCCGACCTGTCGGGCCCGGTGATGACCCGCGCGCTGTGCCACTTCGACAATGCCTACTGGCTGCCCAACGTGGCGATGCACGGCTACTCGGGCAAGACCAACACGCAGAGCAACACCGCCTTCCGCGGCTTCGGCGGCCCGCAGGGCGCCATTGCCATCGAGAACATCATGGATTCGGTGGCGCGGGAACTGAAGCGCGATCCGCTCGACGTGCGGCGCGTCAACTTCTACGGCAAGGCCGAGAACAACGTCACGCCGTACCGCCAGACCGTGACCGACAACATCGTCCACGAACTCGTGGCCGACCTCGAGGCCGGCAGCGACTACCGCGCGCGGCGCGAAGAGATCGCGGCGTTCAACAGGAAGAGCGTGGTGCTCAAGCGCGGCCTGGCGCTGGCGCCGCTCAAGTTCGGCATCTCGTTCAACGTCAAGCATTTCAACCAGGCCGGCGCGCTGGTGCACGTGTACACCGACGGCTCGATCCTCGTGAACCACGGCGGAACCGAGATGGGGCAGGGCCTCAACACCAAGGTGGCGCAGGTGGTGGCGCACGAGTTGGGCGTGAGCTTCGAGCGCGTGCGCGTCACGGCGACCGACACGACCAAGGTGGCGAACACCTCGGCCACGGCCGCATCGACCGGCGCCGACCTGAACGGCAAGGCCGCGCAGGATGCGGCCCGCCAGATCCGCGAACGCCTGGCCGAAAGCGCAGCCGAACGCCACGGCGGCAAGGCCAGCGAAGTGCGCTTCGCCAACGACAAGGTCGAAGTCAACGGCCGCACGCTGGCGTTCAGCACAGTGGTCGGCGAGGCGTACCTCGACCGCAAGCAGCTCTGGTCCGACGGCTTCTACGCCACGCCCGGCCTCAGCTGGGACAAGGACAAGATGCAGGGCCGCCCGTTCTTCTACTACGCCTACGGCGCGGCGGTGAGCGAGGTGATCGTCGACACCCTCACCGGCGAATGGAAGCTGTTGCGCGCCGACATCCTGCACGATGCGGGCAAGTCGCTGAACCCGGCCGTGGACATCGGCCAGGTCGAAGGCGCCTTCATCCAGGGCATGGGCTGGCTTACCACCGAGGAGCTGGTGTGGCATCCGCAAAGCGGCATGCTCACCACGCACGCGCCGAGCACCTACAAGATCCCGACCGCCAACGACTGCCCGCCCGTCTTCAACGTGCGCCTGTTCGAAGGCCAGAACTTCGAGGACTCGATCCACCGCAGCAAGGCCGTGGGCGAGCCACCGCTGCTGCTGCCGTTCTCGGTGTTCTTCGCGATCCGCGACGCGGTGTCGGCGGCCGGCGACCACAAGGTCGATCCGCCACTGAAGGCGCCGGCCACGAGCGAGTCGATTCTTCGCGCCGTCACAGCGGTGCAATCTGCATCGGTCGAATGAAAACGGGCCGTGCTCGCACGGTCCGAGCTTCCTTCCGATCCCCAAATGCTGCGCTGTATAACTGTTCGCACAGACAAGAAAGGTGTGAACAGCCATGAGAGACCAGGCGCTTTTCGACAAGATCGATCTTCATCTCATACGGGTGCTTCATACCGTGCTGACCGACCGCAGCGTCTCGCGCGCAGCCATCCGCCTGGGCATGTACCAGCCGGCCGTTTCGGCCGCGCTGAAGCGCCTGCGCGAGCTGTCGGGCGACCCATTGCTGGTGCGCTCGGGCTCGGGCATGGTGCCGACCGATGCGGGGCTGCGGATGATCGAGCCCGCCGCGAGCATCCTGCGCGCCGCCGAGATGCTGTTCTCCGACGCGCGCGGCTTCGAGCCGCAGTCGGCGGCCACCACCTTCCGCATCGCAGCGAGCGACTACATGGACCCGCTCTTCCTGCCGATGCTGGTGGCGCACGTCAAGCGCGAAGCACCCTTGTGCCAGATCGAGATCCACGCGCTTTCGCCCGACTCGGACTACCACGGCCATCTCGCATTGGGGCAGGTCGACCTGGTGATCGGCAACTGGCAGAAGCCCCCGGAAGACCTGCACATGGCGCGCCTCTTCGGCGACGAGGTGGTGTCGCTGGTGAACCAGGACCATCCGGCGGTGCGCCGCGGCTGGGACCTGGAGACCTGGCTTGCGGCCGAGCACATCGCGCCCACGCCGATGCACCCCGGTGGGCGCGGCATCATCGACCAGATGCTCGACGAGCTCGGGCGGCAGCGCAACATCACGGCGCGCTGCGCGCACTTCAGCCTGATCCCCGACATGGTGGCCTCGAGCCTGCTGGTGTTGACCACCGGCCGCCAGTACTGCGAGCGCTTCGCGGCGCGGCTGCCGGTGAAGATCCTCGACTGCCCGGTGGCGCTGCCGCGGCTCATGTACTACCAGCTCTGGCACGAACGCACCCATTCGTCGAGTTCCGCGCGCTGGCTGCGCGAATGCATCAAGGACGTGGCGGCGTCACTGCGGCCCGCCCTCGCCACACCCTCCGCGCGGACCCTCGCGCCTGAAGCACCCGATCCCCCCTGACCCTTCGGTCGCGCCGGCGTCGCGACCCGAAGCAACGATGAACGAACCGCCACATAAAACAGCTGGAGACAAGCGACATGAACAGGTTTGAAGAGGTGCCCAAGGTCACCGATCCCCGCGCCTCGGGGGTGAACGAGGCCGCGCGCCCGCGCGCCGCTGCCGGCAGCGCGCTGGGCAGCGCGAACTGGCTTGAACGCATGTTCAAGCTGACAGAGCACAACACGACCGTGCGCACCGAAGTCATCGCGGGGCTCACCACCTTCCTGACGATGGCCTACATCATCTTCGTCAACCCGTCGATCCTCGGCGACGCGGGCATGCCGAAGGGCGCGGTCTTCGTGGCCACCTGCCTGATCGCCGCGCTGGGCACGCTGATCATGGGCCTCTACGCCAACTACCCGATCGCCATGGCGCCGGGCATGGGGCTCAACGCCTACTTCGCCTACGTGGTGGTGCTGGGCATGGGCTATACGTGGCAGGTGGCGCTGGGCGCGGTGTTCATCTCGGGCTGTCTGTTCCTGATCGTCACGGTCACCGGGTTGCGGGAGCTGTTCATACAGGGCATACCGCAGTCGCTGCGAACGGCGATCACCGTGGGCATCGGCATGTTCCTGGCGCTCATCGCGCTCAAGAGCGCGGGCGTGGTGGCGGCCTCGCCGGCCACCTTCGTCACGCTGGGCGACCTGCATTCGGCGCCGGTGGTGCTGGCCACGCTGGGCTTCCTGATCATCGTGACGCTCGACCGGCTCAAGGTGCGCGGCGCCATCCTGATCGGCATCCTGGTGGTGACGGTGCTGTCGTTCTTCTTCGGCGGCAACAAGTTCCATGGCGTGTTCGATGCGCCGCCGTCGATCGCTCCCACCTTCATGCAGCTCGACATCCTGAGCGCGCTCAAGGGCGGCATCCTGAACGTGGTGCTGGTGTTCTTCCTGGTCGAGATGTTCGACGCCACCGGCACGCTGATGGGCGTGGCCAAACGCGCCGGCCTGCTGGTGCCCGGCAAGATGGAGCGCATGAACAAGGCGCTGCTGGCGGACAGCGGCGCCATCTTCGCGGGCTCGCTGCTCGGCACCTCGAGCACCACGGCCTATGTGGAGAGCGCGGCCGGCGTGCAGGCGGGTGGCCGCACCGGCCTCACGGCCGTGGTGGTGGCGGTGCTGTTCCTCGCCTGCCTGATGATCTCGCCGCTGGCGGGCTCGGTGCCGGCCTATGCCACCGCCCCGGCGCTGCTCTTCGTGGGCTGCCTGATGCTGCGCGACCTGGTCGAGCTCGACTGGGAAGACACGACCGAGGTGATTCCGGCGGCCGTGACCGCGCTGGCCATGCCTTTCACCTACTCGATCGCCAACGGCCTGGCCTTCGGCTTCATCACCTACGCCGTGCTCAAGCTCTTCACCGGCCGGGCACGGGAAGTGCATGCGATGGTCTGGGTGATCGCGGCGATTTTCCTGTTCAAGTTCGCCTATATCGGCGGACACTGAGCGGAGTGCCGTCGGGCGCCGATGGTCGCTGGGACGCTATTAAACTGATAGCTGTTCCAGCACGTTGATGTTGAACGAGACAAACCCACGAAACCCGGCATGACAACCCCCAGACTCCAGCTCGCGCACATCACCAAGCGGTACCCCGCGGTGGTGGCGAACAGCGACATCTCGCTGGCCGTGGCACCCGGCGAAATCCATGCCGTTCTCGGCGAGAACGGCGCGGGCAAATCGACCCTGATGAAGATCATCTACGGCTCGGTCAAGCCCGACGAAGGCACGGTCACCTTCGACGGCCAGGCCGTCACCCTGCGCAACCCGCAGCAGGCGAGGGCGCTGGGCATCAGCATGGTGTTCCAGCACTTCAGCCTGTTCGACACGCTCACGGTGGCCGAGAACGTGTGGCTGGGGCTCGACAAGTCGCTGCAGCTCGCCGAAGTGGCGCGCAGCATCACGGCCAAGGCCAGCGAATACGGGCTCGACATCGATCCTTCGCGGCCGGTGCACACGCTGTCGGTCGGCGAGATGCAGCGCGTGGAAATCATCCGTGCGCTGCTCACCAACCCCAAGCTGCTGATCCTCGACGAGCCGACCTCGGTGCTGACGCCGCAGGCCGTCATCAAGCTGTTCGCGGTGCTGAACAAGCTGGCGTCGGAAGGCTGCAGCATCCTCTACATCAGCCACAAGCTGCACGAGATCCGCGAGCTGTGCACGGCGTGCACGGTGCTGCGCGGCGGCAAGGTCACGGGCGTGTGCAATCCGCAGAACGAAAGCAACGAGTCGCTCTCGCGGCTGATGATCGGCAGCGAGCCGCCGCCCTTGCAGCACCGGCCGGTGCATGCGGGCGCGGTGGCGCTGCGCGTGAAGGCACTGTCGCTGGCGCGTGAAGACCAGTTCGGCGTCGATCTCGACGGCATTTCCTTCGAGGTCCGGGCCGGGGAGGTGGTCGGCATTGCGGGCGTGTCCGGCAATGGGCAGAAGGAATTGCTCTACACGCTCTCGGGCGAGGACGTGCGCGCCGAGGCCGCGATGGTCCAGGTGTTCGACAAACCGGCAGGGAGATTGCGGCCGCGCGCGCGGCGTGCATTGGGCCTGCACTTCGTGCCGGAAGAACGGCTGGGCCGCGGCGCGGTGCCTACGCTCGGGCTCGCGCACAACCTGCTGCTCACGCGCAGCAATGCGGTGGGCAAGGGTGGCTGGATCAGCACCTCGGGGCTCGAACGGCATGCCAAGGCGATCATCGAGCGCTTCAACGTCAAGGCCGGCGGACCGAATGCGGCGGCGCGCTCGCTCTCGGGCGGCAACCTGCAGAAGTACATCGTCGGCCGGGAGATCGACGCCAATCCCAAGCTCTTCATCGTCTCGCAGCCGACCTGGGGCGTGGACGTGGGAGCGGCCGCATTGATCCGCGGCGAAATCCTCGCGCTGCGCGATGCCGGCTGCGCCGTGCTGGTGGTCAGCGAGGAGCTCGACGAGCTGTTCGACATCAGCGACCGCCTGCACGTGATCGCCAAGGGCCGGCTCTCGCCCTCCATCGACCGCGCGGCCGCCACGCTGCCGCAGATCGGCGAATGGATGAGTGGTCTATGGAAGAAGGAGGCCACCCATGCTTAAGCTCGAACCCCGCCCGGAGCTCTCGCGCTTCTGGACCTTTGCCTCGCCGATCCTGGCGCTGCTCATCACCGTGCTGATCGGCGTGGTGCTGTTCGCCGCACTCGGCAAGGACCCGGTCAAGGGCCTGATGGTGTTCTTCTACGAGCCCGTCAAGAACGGCTATGCGCTCGGCGAGTTGATGGTCAAGGCGACGCCGCTGCTCATCATCGCGCTCGGCCTGGCCGTGTGCTTCCGCTCCAATGTTTGGAACATCGGCGCCGAAGGGCAGTTCGTGTTCGGTGCCATTGCGGCGGGCGGCGTCGCGCTGCTGGCCGACAAGAACACGGGCGCGTGGATCGTCATGGCCATTCTCGTCGCGGGCATCGTCGGCGGCATGGTGTGGGCGGGCATCGTCGCGTTCCTGCGCGACAGATTCAACGCCAACGAAATCCTCGTGAGCCTGATGCTGGTCTACGTGGCCACGCTGCTGCTGAGCTACATGGTGTTCGGGCCGTGGAAGGACCCGCACGGCTACAACTTCCCGCAGACCAAGACCTTCGAGGCGGTCACGCAGATCCCGCGGCTCTTCAAGGGCTCGCGCGTGAGCATCGGGCTGATCATCGCGCTGGTGGGTGTGGGGGCGCTGTGGGTGTTCCTGTTCCGCACGCGCGCGGGCTTCGCGCAGCAGGTCGGCGGGCTCGCGCCCGCGGCGGCGCGCTACGCCGGCTTCTCGGCGCGGCGCGCGGTATGGATCGCGCTGCTCACGTCCGGCGGTGCGGCCGGCCTGGCCGGTGCGCTCGAAGTCGCCGGCCCGCTCGGCCAGCTCACGCCCTACGTGCCGGCCGGCTACGGCTTCGCGGCCATCATCGTGGCCTTCGTCGGGCGGCTGCATCCGGTGGGCATGGTGTTCTCGGCCATCCTCATGAGCATGTTCTACATCGGCGGCGAGTTGGCGCAGTCGCGGCTCGGGCTGCCGAAGTCACTCACCGGCGTGTTCCAGGGCCTGCTGCTCTTCACGCTGCTGGCCTGCGACACGCTGATTGCCTACCGCGTCCGCCGCAAGGCTGCGGCCAAGGCGGCAGCCTCCACGATGACGACGAGTTCGCTGCAAGCCAGCACGCCGCTGACTGCGCCTGTCGCGCGGCCGACCGAAGGAGCGCTCTGAAAATGAAACCTTGCTTCTCGAATCGTCGTGTTGTGGGTCATTCAGGGCGCGCTCACGCCGACGGGGTACCTTGCTCCGCGAATGTCCCCCGGCGCGGCCTATGGCCGCATGCCTCCTCCTTTATTTCGCTGCGCAAGGCACCCCATCGGCGTGATCGCTCGGAGCACTGGTTGATCGGCTCGCATGAGCGCTGCGTCCATCGTGCACAGGGCACCGGGTGCTCCCCGCAGCGAAATAAAGGAGGAGGGGGCGCAGCCCCCGGGGGACATTCGCGGAGGGGAGCACCCGGTGTCCTGTGCACGCACCCCGAACGCACCCTCTCGAACACAACCAACCCGCGCTGGAGCAACTGACATGGACAGCTACGCACTTCTGCTCGGCTCGACGTTGAGCGCCGGCACCGTGCTCGCGATCGCGGCACTGGGCCTGTTGATCAACGAGAAAGCCGGCATCGTCAACCTCGGCGCCGAGGGCATGATGCTCTGCGCCGCCATCGCGGGCTTCGCGACGGTGGTGACC
Source organism: Variovorax sp. P4_B10 (assembly GCF_056402375.1). Taxonomy (NCBI): domain Bacteria; kingdom Pseudomonadati; phylum Pseudomonadota; class Betaproteobacteria; order Burkholderiales; family Comamonadaceae; genus Variovorax; species Variovorax sp. P4_B10. Next base: position 101,953 of record NZ_JBFUHN010000005.1, read on the forward strand.
ACGCACAACCCCTGGCTCGGCTTCCTGGCCGGCATGGCGGCGGGCGCTCTGCTCGCGGCCTTCTTCGGTGTGCTGGTGATCTGGCTCAACACCAACCAGTACGCGACCGGGCTTGCGCTGAGCCTGTTCGGCGTGGGCTTCTCGGCCTTCGCCGGCATCAACTTCGTGCAGGCCAAGCTGCCCGAAAGTGCGTCGTACGCGATTCCGGTGCTGGCCGACATTCCGCTCGTTGGCCCGGCGCTGTTCCAGCACCACCCGATGGTGTACTTCGCGGTGGTGCTGACCTTCGGGCTGATCTGGTTCCTGTACCGCACGCGCGCCGGCCTGGTGTTGCGCTCGGTGGGCGAGTCGCCCGAGTCGGCGCATGCGCTCGGCTACCCCGTGCGGCGCATCCGCTTCCTGGCGGTGATCGCGGGCGGCGCGCTGTGCGGGCTCGCGGGCGCCTACCTCTCGACGGTCTACACCCCGCTGTGGGTCGAGGGCATGGTCGCGGGCCGCGGCTGGATCGCGCTGGCGCTCACCACCTTCGCCACCTGGCGGCCCATTCGCGTGCTGCTGGGCGCCTACCTGTTCGGCGGCGTCTCGATGCTGGGCTTCCACCTGCAGAGCAGCGGCGTCAACGTGCCGTCCCAGTTCCTCAGCATGCTGCAGTACATCGCGCCCATCGTGGTGCTGGCGCTGATCTCGCGCAACCCGGCGTTCATTCGCATCAACATGCCGGCTTCCATAGGAAAACCGTTCTACCCCGGCTCATAATCCCGTTTCGTTTTTGCCAACCTGTCCTTTTGAGGATTTCCGACAATGAATGATCTGAACAAGCGCTCCCTGCTCAAGCTCGCCGCCCTCACCGCGGTGGCTTCGGCGGCCCTCGTGGGCTGCGGCAAGAAAGAAGAAGCGGCAGCACCGGCTGCGGCCCCCGCAGCCCCTGCGCCCGTGGCGGCCACCCCGGCGCCCGCCGCGGCCGCACCGCTGAACATCGCATTCGCCTATGTCGGCCCAGTGGGCGACGGCGGCTGGACCTTCGCGCACGACAACGCCCGCAAGGCGCTCGAAAAGGAATTCGGCGACAAGATCAAGACCACCTTCGTCGAAAGCGTGCCCGAGGGCGCCGACGCCGAACGCGTGTTCCGCGACCTCGTGGGCCAGGGCAACAAGCTGATCTTCGGCACCACCTTCGGCTACATGGAGCCCATGCTCAAGGTTGCCGCCGACACCAAGGACGTGAAGTTCGAGCACGCCACCGGCTACAAGACCGCCGAGAACATGCGCACCTACGACAGCCGCACGTACGAAGGCGCGTACATGGCCGGCGTGATCGCCGGTGCCATGACCAAGAGCAACACGCTGGGCGTGGTCGGCTCGGTGCCGATCCCCGAAGTGCTGCGCAACATCAACAGCTTCACGCTGGGCGCGCAGTCGGTGAACCCGAAGATCACGACCAAGGTCGTGTGGGTCAACGAATGGTTCAGCCCGCCGAAAGAAACCGAAGCAGCCACCGCCCTCATCAACGGCGGCGCCGACGTGCTGTTCCAGAACACCGATTCGCCGGCCGTGCTCAAGACCGCGCAGGAAAAGGGCAAGCGCGCCTTCGGCTGGGATTCGGACATGACCGCCTACGGTCCCAAGGCCCACCTGGCCTCGGCCACCATCAACTGGGCCCCGTACTACATCAAGGCCACCCAGGAAGCCCTGGACGGCAAGTGGGCCACCGGCACCAGCTGGTGGGGCGTGAAGGAAGGCGCCATCGACATCGTGTCGATCGCCGAAGACGTGCCGGCCGAAACCAAGGCCAAGGTCGAGACCGTGAAGAAGGGCCTGAAGGACGGCAGCTTCGTGATCTGGAAGGGCCCGATCCTGGGTCAGGACGGCAAGGAATTGGTCGCCAAGGACGCCGTGGCCGACGACAAGTTCTTGTCGGGCGTGAACTTCTACGTCAAGGGCGTCGAAGGCAAGGTGCCTGGCGGCGACAAGAAGTAGTCGTCAGCCTCGCTGATTGCGGACAAAGGGTCGCCCGAGGGCGGCCCTTTTTTATGTGCCGTGCGCGCCATGACGCTTTGCAGCAGTCACGATCCTTGCGCTGTCGACGAAGCCCTGAATCAACCGCTGCCGAGGCGAGGCGCGCAGCCACAGGATCCCGAAGCGCCGCGGTTCCGAAGGCAGCGGCAGCGCAATCTTCGCAACGCGCTGGCCTTCCAGCAGCGGCGACGCGATGTCGGGCACCAGCGAAACGCCCAGCCCGCGGTCGACCATCATGGCGATCGCCAGCAACGAACTGAGTTCGAAGCGCTCCTGCGGCACGATGCCCGCGGCGCGCAGGTAGCGGTCGGCCTGCTTGCCGCCGTCCAGGGCGCGGTCGTAGCGGATGAGCGGCGAGGTTCGGAGCAGCTCGTGCGGGTCGCGCTTTGCCAGGCGGCTCGGCGCCAGCAGCACGAGCGGCTCCTCGCGCAGCAGCGACCAGTCGAAGGTCTTGGCGAGCACATAGGGCGGGTAGAGGCACACGGCCGCATCCAGCTCGCCCTGCTGGACGGCCTTGTGGAGCGTGGCCGTCGTGCCCGATTGCAGGAAGACCTTGACGCCGGGATGCGTCTTCACGAAGCGCGCGAGGATGTCCGGCAGCAGGCTGTGAATGGCCGTGTTGATGGTGCCGATGAGCAGCTCGCCGCCGGCCGCGTCGCTGCCCAGCAATGCCTTGATGTCGCCCACCTCCCGAAGAAGATTCCGGGCCCGCTGCACCAGCAGGTGCCCCGCCTCGGTGGGCTGCACCGTGCGGCCCGCGCGTGCCAGCAGCGGCGCATGGAGCTCGCGCTCCAGCGTGCGGATCTGCTGGGCCACGGCCGCGGGCGTCAGGTCGAGCCGGCGCGCGGCCTCCGACATCGAGCCCGACTCCACCACCAGAAGAAAGCTTTGCAGGTAGGCTGTTTCCATGAAAGATAGATTTTCTATCATCTGATCATAGGGAGCATGTGTTTTTCCAGGCTCATGAACTGCGCACACTGCAGCGCATGAGAAGCAAACTGTTCGTTCCCGGAACGCGCCCCGAGTTGTTCGCCAAGGCATTGAGTGGCGCGGCCGATGGCGTTTGTCTCGACCTGGAAGACGCGGTGTCCGAGCCGCGCAAGGACGAGGCGCGCCACGCCGTGCGGCAACTGCTGCAGGGCGGCGAAGCGGCCGCATCGGGCAAGACCGTGATCGTTCGCGTCAACGCGATGGACACGCCGCATTTCGAACGCGACGTCGCGGCGGTGACCCAGGCCGGCGTGCACCTGATCAACCTGCCGAAGCCGGAAAGCCCGGCGCATGTGCGCGCCGCGGTCGAGGCGATCGAGCGCGCCGAGCAGGCCAACGGCGTGCGCGTGCCCATCGGCCTGCTGCTGAACATCGAGGCGCCCGCCGCCTTGCGCACGGCATCGCAGCTCGCTTCGGCGCATCCGCGCGTGGCGGGGCTGCAATTGGGCCTGGGCGACCTGTTCGAGCCGCTGGGCATTGCGCGGCGCGAGCCGGCCGCGGTCCAGCAGGCGATGTTCGCGATGCGCATCGCCGCGGGCGAAGCGGGCGTCTATGCCTATGACGGCGCGTTCGCGGACATTCGCGACGCCGAAGGATTCCGCGCCGAGGCCATGCTGTCGCGCAACCTCGGCTTTCTGGGAAAGACCTGCATCCATCCGAGCCAGGTCGCGATCGCCAACGAGGTGTTCCGTCCCACCAACGAAGAGATCGCGCATGCCTGCAAGGTGGTCGAGGCCGCCCGCGATGCCGACGACAAGGGCGTGGGCGCCTATGTGGTGGACGGAAAGATGATCGATATCCCCTTCGTGATCCGCGCGCGCGCCATCGTCGCGAGCGCGCGCAGCCTCGGCCTGCTGCCGGGCTGACCCTCTCGCCTTCAAAAAAATCCAGGAGACAAAACCCATGCACATTCCCTCGTCCCGTCGCCTGCGCGCGCTCGCAGTGGCCACCCTTGCCGGTGGCAGCCTGCTGAGCGGCGGTGCGTTCGCGCAGGCCGCGTACCCGGCCAAGGCCATCACGATCGTGGTGCCCTATCCGGCGGGCGGCTCGAACGACACCTTCGCGCGCCAGGTGGCCAAGGAACTGGGCGAGGAGCTCAAGCAGCCGGTGATCATCGACAACCGCCCCGGCGCGAGCGGCAACACCGGCACCGGGCAGGTCGCCAAGGCCGCACCCGACGGCTACACGCTGGTGGCAGTGTCTTCGAGCATGACGACCAACGCGGCCGTGCAATCGAAACTGCCGTTCGATGCGGTCAAGAGCCTGGCGCCCGTGGCGATGTTTGCCAAGGGCCCCTTCATCGTCGCGGTCAACAACGACTTTCCGGCGAAGACGCCCGCCGAGCTGATCGCCGCCATCAAGGCGAAGCCGGGGCAGTACAACTACGCGTCGTCCGGTTCGGGCAGCGTCAACCAGTTCGGCACCGAGCTGCTCAAGGCCAAGGTGGGCGACCTGCAGATCGCGCACATCCCCTACAAGGGCATGGGCCCGGCCGTGACCGACCTGATCGGCAACCAGACGCAGCTGCTGATCTCCAGCGGGCCTTCGCTGCTGCCGATGGTGCGCGCCGGCAAGCTGCGTGCGGTCGGCATCACGAGCCTGAAGCCGAGCCCGATCGCGCCCGACCTCACGCCGTTGTCCACCGCCGTGCCCGGCTACGAATTCGAACTCTGGTGGGGCCTGCTGGCACCGGCGGGCACGCCGCCCGACGTGGTCGCCAAACTCAACGGCGCCGTCAACCAGATCCTGGCCAAGCCCGCGATCGCGGCCAACTTCCTGCGCGAAGGCGCCATTGCCACGCCGCTCACGCCGGCGCAGTTCGGCACCGTCATCGCCGACGACGTGGAGCGCTGGAAGAAGCTGGCCAAACAACAGAACATCACTGCCGACTGAGGAAAGAAGGATCCATGAGCTTCAACGCCCCCCACGACGACACACGCCTGCCTGCACGCAGCGGCCCGGCCGGCCCGCTCAGCGGCCTGCGCGTGCTCGATCTGAGTGCCTACATCGCGGGCCCGTACGGCTGCTCGCTGCTGGCCGACCAGGGCGCGGAAGTCATCAAGATCGAGCCGCCCACCGGCGACAACCTGCGCAAGTACCCGTCGACGCTGGAAGCCGAGAGCCGTGCCTTCATCGGCGTCAACCGCAGCAAGCTCGGCGTGGTGCTCGACCTGAAGAATGCGGACGATCTTGCCGCGTTGATGGCGCTGGTGCGCACGGCCGACGTGCTGGTGCACAACTTCCGGCCCAGCGTGCCGCCGCGGCTGGGCATCGCCCATGAGCAGTTGAAGGCCGTCAATCCGCGCCTGATCTATTGCAGCCTCACGGGCTACGGCGAGACCGGGCCGCTGCGCGAGAAGGCCGGCTACGACCAGGTGCTGCAGACCATGACCGGCATGTGCGCGCTGCAGGGCAAGCGCGGCGAGCCGCCCGAGATCCTGTACGGCTCGGTGGTCGACTACTACGCGGCCGCCCTGGTGGCGGCCGGCGTGGCTTCGGCGCTGTACGAGCGCGAGAAGAGCGGCGAGGGCCAGTTCGTCGGCGTGTCGCTGCTGCGCTCCGCGCTCACGATGCAGTCGGCCCGCATGGTGTGGGCCGAGGGCGAGCCCAAGGACGTGGGGCGCGATATGCGCTCGGGCGGCATCACCGGCATTCATCCGACCCGCGAGGGCCACATCTACATCTCGGCCAACACGCCGCATTTCTGGCGCGCGCTGTGCGCCAAGGTGGGCCTGCCCGAACTCGCGGACGACGAGCGCTACGACTCGGTGCGCAAGCGCGCGCAGCATTTCGCCGAGATCGTGCCGCGCCTGCGCGAAGCGCTGGCCGCGCGCACCGCGCTCGAGTGGGAAGAACTGTTCGGCGAGGACGTGCCCTGCGCGGCGGCCCGCACGGTCGAGGACATGTTCGACAACGAGCAGGTGCTGGCCGAAGACATGGTGGCGAACTTTGCGCATCCCACGCTGGGCTCCTACCGCGGTTTCACCCGCGCGGTGCAGTTCGGCCGCACGCCAGGTCCGGAGCCCTTTGCCGCACCGACGCTGGGGCAGCACACGGAGGCGGTGCTGGCGGCGCGCAAGGCCGCGGACGCGGCCGGCGGCTGAGCGACACGCGCATGGACATCGCCTACCCCCACAGCAGCGGCACCTGCAAGCCCGTCAGCGCTGCACCGGAGGGTGCCTGCGACGCGCACATGCATGTCTACGACCGCCGCTTCGCGCCGTCCGGTTCGCCGGATGCCATGGTCGACAGGGCCACCGCCGACGACTACCGCGTGGTGCAGCAACGCATCGGCATGCAGCGCACAGTCGTCGTGCAGCCGCGCGTTCACGGCACCGACAACAGCGTGACGCTGGACGCCATCCGCGCGCTCGGCGCCGCGAGTGCGCGAGGCATCGCGGTGGTCCGGCCCGACGTGACCGACGCCGAGCTCGAGCGCCTGCACGCGGGCGGCATTCGCGGCATCCGTTTCACGCTCTATACGTCGACCCACGCGGCGACCGATTTCTCGATGGTCGAGCCGCTGGCGCAGCGCGTGCACGCCCTGGGCTGGCATGTGCAGCTGCACTGGAGCGCCGACCAGATCGCCGGGTACGCGGCAATGCTGGCGCGCCTGCCTTGCACGGTCGTCTTCGACCATCTCGCGCGGCTGCCGCTGCCCGGCGCGCAGTCGCATCCCGCCTTCGGCGTCGTCAGCCGGCTGCGCGACAAGGGCCGCGCCTGGATCAAGCTGTCCGGCGCCTACCTCGATTCGCAGCTGGGCGCCGAAGGCGGCTATGCCGACACGACCGGCATCGCACAGGCCTGGGTCCGGCAGGCCCCCGAGCGCGTGGTGTGGGGCAGCGACTGGCCCCATCCGACCGAGCCCGTCGCCAGGAAGCCCGACGACGCGGTGCTGTTCGACCTGCTGAGCCAATGGGTTCCCGACGAGTCCGCGCGCCGCCGCGTGCTCGTCGACAACCCGGCGCTGCTCTACGACTTTTCCTGAAACTGCAAATAAAGACCGAGACATCCGAATGAAGAAGAGACGCGTCCTGACATCGATCGCCGCCGTTGCCGCCTGCGTGCCCCTGCTGGGCTGGGCCGCATGGCCCGACAAGCCGATCCGCATGGTAGTGCCGTACGCCGCGGGCGGCGGCGCCGACAACACCGCGCGCATCGTCGCGCAGCAGATGAGCATCGCGCTGGGCCAGCAGATCGTCATCGACAACAAGCCGGGCGCGGGCGGCGTGATCGGCGAGGACAACGTGGCCAAGGCGGCCGCCGACGGCTACACCGTGCTCTACGACGCCTCGGCGTTCTCGGTGAATCCGTCGCTGCGCAAGCTCCCCTTCGACGCGGCGAAGGACTTCATTCCGGTGTCGCTGGTCGCCACCGCGCCGCAGATCCTCGTCGTGCCCGCCACCGCGCCGTACAAGACGGTGGCGGAGTTCCTGGACTTCGCGCGCAAGAACCCCGGCAAGCTGAGCTTCGCCTCGGCGGGCGGCGGCACCGGCTCGCACCTGGCCGGCGAGGCGCTGAACGAGCAGGCCAGGGTCAACCTGATGCACGTGCCCTACAAGGGCGGCGCACCCGCGCTGACCGACGTGATGGGCGAGCAGGTGTCGGCCTACTTCGGCAACGTGGCTTCGACGCTGGGCTACGTCCAGTCGGGCAAGCTCCGTGCGCTCGCCGTCAGTTCTGCCAAACGGGTGCCCGGCTTGCCCGACACGCCGACGCTCGGCGAGTCGGGTCTGCCGGGCTACAACGTCGTCGAATGGAACGGCGTGTTTCTTCCCAAGGGCACGCCGCCCGATGTCGTGCAGCAGCTCGGCAAGGCCGTGCAGGCGGCGATCAACGAGCCCAAGGTGAAGCAGAAGCTGCTGCAGCTTGGCCTGGAGCCCGCGGGCAGCACGCCCGAGGCGTTCTCGAAATTCGTGCAGGACGAAACGGGCAGGGTGAGTGCGCTGGTGCGGGCGCGCAATATCCGGGTCGACTGAGTCCGATCGCGTCTTCCGAACTATGCTCTCGGCTCGAACTTCTATCCAGGAAGAAAACATGAACAAGTCGGGCACGAACCAAGGCCAGCCGGCCTCGGAACTCATCTCGGAAAGAATCGCCGAACTCGGGGACTGGCGTGGGAAAGCCCTCGGCAGGATGCGCAAGCTCATCCAGGCCGCGGACCCGGACGTCGTCGAGGAGTGGAAGTGGATGGGTACGCCGGTCTGGTCGCACGACGGCATCCTCTGCACTGGCGAGTCCTACAAGGACAAGGTGAAGCTGACCTTCGCCAAGGGCGCGTCCCTGGAAGACCCGGCCCGTCTCTTCAACGCGAGTCTCGGCGGCAACGCGCGCCGCGCGATCGACATCCACGAAGGGGAAGAAGTCGACGCGTCCGCCTTCCAGGCGCTCGTCCGCGAAGCGGTGGCGCTCAACGGTTCCGCCAAATCGAAAGCGCCGAAGAAAAAGGCGAAGTCCTAACTACCAGAAGGCGTCGTCTTCACGTTCACGCACGACCTGTAGGCGGTGTTCGGCGATCTTGCGGATCAGCGCCTCCGGCAGGGGGGCGTCGTAGGGAACCTGAAGGGTTTCCTTGGTGGTCCTGTGCTTTTCCAGTTCCTTGCGAAATGCCTCCAGCGCCGCCGCCGATGGCGCGAAGTCGAGGTGTGCCTTGTGCGCGGAGAAAGCGAACAGGAATCGGGGCTCCACGAAGAAAGGGGTTCCCCACTTGATCGCCTCCTCGGCCTCCGGCGCGACGCTCTTGAGGATCGCGTACAGCCGGCGCAAATGCGGCTGGCCCTCGCGTGGGGCCGCCTGTATGTACGCGGCGATCGTGGTCGGACGCTCGCTTGCCATCGTTTGTGCCTCGATTCAATTCTTTCCTGCGATTGGAGCGACTGCGAACAGGTTCGTCAATGACGTGGACCCGGCAGCGAGACCGCCTGCAGTCGGCCAGCAGCCGCCCTTCACCAGCGTCGGCTTTACGGAACTACTGAGGGAACGCGCTCCTGCAGGCGTACAGTCGAGCATCGAGCCCACACAACGGCCGCGGCAGGCAGACTGACGCAGGCAGCCGCCGCAGCCATATCGGGGCTCTCCACGAATGGAGGTCGAAGATGGCCCAGTATGCAATTACCGCTGTTCACTTCAGTGGCGGAAAGATGGATCTCGTCGCCATTCACCAGGTGGTGGAGAAGGAGTTCGGCTCTACAGAATTTGCCCTTGGCACGGTGCAGCGAATCAGCCTCGGCGAATGCGTCAATCTCATTGCTGCCGGCGAGGAAGTGTGCCTTGCGCGGCGCACCGAAAGCCATGCCTGGGAAGTCATTTGCGACGTCAAGCTCTTGCCGGGCGGGGCCGGCATCACCGGCGTCGACGTTGTTGATCATCCCAACGATGCGTTGCAGAGCCTTCCTGTGTGGGACTAGATAGCCTGGTATCTGTGCTGGAATGCCGCCGCTTTGAAGGGCGGCGTGCGGCCATGATCGGTCGCTCGACTTGAAGCGCTGAACTTCCGGTTCAGACTGGTTGCACTTCCTCAAACATCAAACAGTCGCTTGGCCATGCTGTTGGTGACGACAACGAAATCCGATACCGGCCGATCCCGGAAATAGTCCTTGAGATCCGCGATCAATCGATGGAGGTACGGGGGCTTCGCGGCACCGTAGATGTCGGCAACCATCAGCACAGCCGGTGGTAGATCGTCCGAAATGGGCCGTCGCACCAAACTGGCCCCATCGGCGTTCAACTGGCCAATAGGCCTCATGTTGAGGACAGCTGCGCCAAATCCTGCGTTCACCGCTGCACGAACGGTGTCGTATGACCTTGTGCGAAAGCTGACATGCGGCTTTGTTGCAAACGCGTCGAACAGCGTCATGACCCAGGTTGACGTCTCAGGCAGGTCTAGAAGAACAAGCGGTCTTTTGGCCAGGTCTTCCACGGACACCGACTTTCGAGCGGCCAGCGAATCTGAAACATGCAAGAGCGCATGAGCTGGAGCCATGCAAATCGGCGAGACCCCGTCTCCCATTTGGGGGCCGACGTTGTAGGTGACCACGGCATCGACCGTTCCCTCGGCCAGCCATTGCCGCAGTTCAGGCTGGTTTCCCTCCATCAGCGAGACTTCGGCGTATCCCTCCCGGTCTCGAAGCCGAGCCAGGAAGTCGGCCATGAACTGAGAACCGAGTGATTGAAAGCAACCGATCCTCAAGGTCCTTGGGGCCCGCGTTCCCAGATCACCCATCGCACGCACAAAGTCCGACTGCGCGGACAGCACCACTTGCGCGGCGCTCACAAACCGGTTGCCAATAGGGGTTAGCCGTACGCCTCGGGCCTGCTTGCGATCGAACAGTCTCAACTTCATCTGGGACTCGGCCAAGTCGATGGCCGCGAGGATGGACGATTGCGCAATCCCCAGAGCCTGCGACGCGGCAGAAATGCTTCCCAGCCTGGCCGCTTCGCAAACATAGCGCATCTGTCGCGGCGTGATCTGCGTCGGGCCCGTACGCGCGACGCCGGGCTCACTCGACCCGCTCGTTGGGGGCTGTGGGCCCCGTTTTGAGTCTGCACCTGCCAGCGGCATGCGTCACCTCCGTTAATACAAAAATGCGAGAAACAAGATCTCATTTATACATTAAGTTGTAGTTTTTCCGAGGCCTGTCTACATTTCATCGAAATCAATCGGAGACAAATAGCGATGGAAGTTTCTAGCTGGCTGTGGCCACACGCACCCGAGCTCTGTCGGCTGGGCGCAAGCGAGCTTTCCGAGGCCTATCGGAGTCGGGCGCTCTCGCCTGTGGAAGTGGCAGAGGCCTGCCTCGAAAGAGCGCAGAAAGTCGATGCAGTCTTGAACGCCTTCACCTTCATCGACGAAGAGCGGGCGCTCGAGCAAGCTCGGGAATCGGAAGAACGCTGGCGGAAGGGCAAGCCTGCATCATCCGTCGATGGCGTGCCGGCCACGGTGAAGGACACCGTATGGGTGAAAGAGTGGCCCCTTCACTTCGGCAGCAGCGCGGTCCAGATCGATTCGTGTGCGATGGATGCTCCCTCGGTCGAGCGTATGCGGCGAGCCGGTTCGGTTTTCCTCGGTCAGACGACAACACCGGAGTTTGGATGGAAAGCGGTGACCGAGAGTGCGAGATTCGGAACCACGCTAAATCCCTGGAACCCCGCGTTGACTCCAGGCGGATCGTCGGGAGGCGCCGCTGTCGCTGCCGCGACTGGCGCTGGTGTTTTTCATGTTGCTACAGACGGCGGTGGCTCGATTCGCATTCCGGCCGCATTCTCTGGCGTTTGCGGTCTCAAGCCCACCTTCGGCCGAGTGCCGGCATACCCGCTCAGCGTTTTTGGAACGGTTGCGCATCTTGGTCCGATCGCGCGCCACACGAACGACCTCGCCGCCATGCTGCTTGCGATGAGTGGCCCCGATTCTCGCGATTGGCCACAGGGTGCCGGCGCACTCGATCCTGTCCGAGGGACAACAGACATCGTGTCAATCGACGGCATGAAGGTCTTGGCGTGGCGGCAACCTGCCAGCGGACCATTGGCTGCGTCCGTTCAAAGGGTGTTCGAGAAAACCATCTCCGTCCTCTCCGGAGCTGGTGTCCAGACAGGGGAGTACAGCCTGCCGCCCGGTGATTGGATTGAAGTGTTCCATCGGCACTGGTTCTCCGGTGCTGCTTGCAGGCTCCGCCAGATGACCGAACAACAGCGCTCTACCGTCGATCCCGGGCTGGTCGAGGTCTACAAGGAAGGCTCCCGCCTGACCGCAGTGCAGCTCGTCGAGGCACAGACACAGCGTGCTCTCCTTGGCGCATCCATCGAAGAGGCGTTGCAGGGGTGCGACGTGATCATCTCTCCCGCCGTAAGCATCGAACCATTTGCAACTGGAACGGATGTGCCTGAATGGAGCTCCTGCRAGTGGTCCACGGAGTGGGCAGGCTTCACTTACCCGATCAATCTTGGCCAGCAGCCCGCCTGCGTCATTCCGATGGGGCTGACCGAGAGCGGCGGACCGTGCGGACTGCAAATCATCGGCGCTCGCGGCGCGGATCAGCAGGTCCTGAATGTGGCTGCAGCCATGGAGCGGCTCATCCGATTCACACCATGAGCGAGCTGATAGTCACCCTCCTGAATGCGCTCACGCTCATCAGCATTCTCATGCTTGTCGCGTTGGGGCTTGCCGTTGTCTATGGCTTGCTCAACGTCATCAACATGGCCCATGGCGAATTTGTTGCGCTAGGTGCGTACTGCCTTGCACTCATCAATGCGCTCGGGTTCGGATTCTGGTGGGCGCTGCTGGTGGCGCCAGTTGTTGGCTATGGGGTGGGCGTGGTCATCGAATGGTGTCTTGTCAGGCACCTCAAGCGCGACGCGGTGGCCACCATTCTTGCAACCTGGGGCCTGAGCCTGGTTATTCGGCAACTTATTCAAATCGCCTTCGGTGCAGCGCCGAGACCCGTCACATCACCGTTCGATGGTGCTGTTTCCATTCTGGGAGCGAGCTATCCCGGGTATCGGCTCCTCCTGATAGGCATGGCCGCGGGGGTGCTGGTTCTCTGCCTCGCGTTCTTCTACAGGACGGCTCTTGGACTCGACATGAGAGCCATCATGCAAAACCGGCCGATGGCCGAATCTCTTGGGGTAGACACGGGACGTGTGTCGCTTCACGCATTTGGGTTGGGGGCCGCGCTTGCAGCCATAGCTGGCGTCATGCTCGCCCCGCTGACGGTCGTCGTACCGCAGATGGGGATCAACTATCTCGCGCGATCTTTCCTGGTGGTGATCGTGGGTGGGTCTGGCAATGTCGCCGGCGTGGCGGCCGGCAGCACCCTCATCGGCGGTCTCGAAACCGTGCTGACCTATGAGCTTTCCCCAGCAATTGCACAGGCGCTGGTGTTGGTGCTTGCCGTCGTCCTGCTTCGCTATCGACCCACCGGCCTGATCCGCGGGAGGCGGGCATGAACACACGCTTCATTTCCGCAAGATCGGACCGCGGCTGGTGGATGTTGGCCGCCATCCTGTTCGTTGGACTCGCTGCTTGGCCGTGGTTGGATGTCGATTCCGCTTCCCTGCGGGACGTGCTGCTTCTTGCCTTGTTCGCTGTCGCGCTAGACCTGTTCTGGGGACGCAGCGGCATCCTGTCGTTCGGCCACGCCGCGTTCTTTGGCCTCGGGGCTTACGGAATGGCCATCACGACCGTCACCTATGGCTGGCCCGCATGGGCAGGCCTGCTCGCGGGCGTTCTCCTGGCCGGCGCGGTGGCCCTGGCCCTGGCTTACTTCCTGTTGGGCGGTGGCGTTCGCGGTGAGTACTTCACTGTCGTCACCCTCACGACATCGCTGGTCGCGCAGCAAATCGCGGTGGGTTGGTCCACAGTCACCGGCGGCGACTCGGGGTTGATTGGCGTCCCACCGCTGGGGGTGGGATCGTGGCAGCTGACCGATCCCATGGTGCAGTTCTATGCGGCGCTAGGCCTGTTGCTCGCGGTGGTGTTGCTGTTGCGGCGTGTCTTTTCGGGTGCGCGAGGCAGGTTGTTCATGGCCATAGAGGCGTCCGAGATAAAGGCCCAGACCCTGGGCTACGCAACCGCGGGGCACCTGATCGCGCTGTTCACCGGCTCGGCGCTCATCGCAGGGATGGCGGGCGCGATCTACGTGGCAATGAATGGCTTCGTGTCGCCCGACCTCATCGGCCTCTTGCTATCTACCGAGGTCATCCTCTGGGTGGCCACCGGCGGGCGGGGCGGCTTTCTGGGCGCGATCCTGGGAACCATCGTCGTCTGGCAGGTTCAGCGATGGGTTTCGTCCGTCAACCAGACGCTCTGGCCGCTGTTCATGGGACTGTTCTTCATCGTGCTTGTCTTCGCGCTGCCGCAGGGGCTGGAGCCATGGCTGCGAAAGGCCGCCGGCCTGTTCCGGCGGCACAGGCCCCAGGGGGCGCCACCGGATGCGACAAGCCCGGCTGTCGATTCCCGCGCCGGAGGGACCGAACGATGAGCGCGCTGCTCGAAGTCAAGGCGCTGGGCCGCGCTTTCGGCGGCGTCATGGCCGTTCAGGCCGTGGACCTGAAGGTCGCACCGGGGGAAGTGGCATGCATCATCGGACCGAACGGTGCCGGCAAGAGCACCCTGTTGAACATGCTGTGCGGTGTCCTGGCGCCCAGCCGGGGGGACATCGTTTTCGAGGGCGCGTCCATCCTGGGTTTGCGCAAGGCGCAAGTGGCCAGGCGAGGGATCGCCCGCAAATTCCAGGTGCCGAGCGTTTTCGAGACCTTGACCGTTGCGGAGAACCTCGAACTGGCGGCACGTGGGGCGGCCGCACGCGCATCGACACGGGCGCGCATGGAGCCCGCCGAGTTGTTGCGGCGGATCGAACTCGAAGAGGTTCGAGACCGCTTGGCGGGTGAACTCGCCCACGGGCAAAAGCAATGGCTGGAAATCGGGATGGCGTTGGCAACTGGGCCCAAGCTCCTGTTGCTGGACGAGCCGACGGCGGGTATGACGCCGGATGAGACTGCCAGCACCGCACGCCTCGTCCGCAGCCTGGCCGGAGAACTGGCCGTGCTGGCGATCGAGCATGACATCCAGTTCGTGCGCGACCTCGCCGCCCGAACCATCGCGATGCACCAAGGCAGGGTGATCGCGGAAGGACCGTTCGACGAAATAGCGGCTGACCCTTTGGTCAAGGAGGTTTACCTTGGACGCTGATGTCGCATTGAAGCTGTCCGGCGTACGGGCAGGATACAAAGCCCTGCCGGTCCTGAGTGGCATCGACCTGGAGGCCCGCCGCGGCGAGGTGCTCACCATTCTCGGGCGGAATGGTGCAGGGAAGACGACCTTGCTCAAGGCAGTGGCCGGCCATCTCGGCCTGACGGCCGGGTCCATTCTTCTGAATGGGCGAGAGATCGGGTCGTCGCCCAGTCACCGGATCGCCAAGTCCGGCCTGGCCTACGTGCCTCAGGGGCGAGGGATCTTTCCAGGCCTGACTGTCCTGGAAAACCTGACGCTCGGCACGCGCGCCAAGGCCACGGCCGGCGCGAGAGTGCCGGACCTCGTGTTCAGTCATTTCCCGGTCCTGGCCGAGATGCTGGGCAAGCCAGCCGGCGCCTTGTCAGGCGGCCAGCAGCAGCAACTCGCCATTGGGCGTGCGCTGGCGGGCGAGCCGGGCGTGTTGCTGCTCGACGAGCCGGCAGAGGGAATCCAGCCAAACATCGTGCAATCGCTCACCGAGCTGCTGAAGTCCCTCGCGCATGACCGGGGGCTGGCCGTGATCGTCGTCGAGCAGAACCTGAGCCTGGGGTTGGGTGCAGCCGATCGCTGTGTGGTGCTCGCCAAAGGCGCGGTCACCTTCGAGGCGCCGCCGAGCGCGTTCGAAGACGCCCAGCTTCTCGCGCGCCACTTGGCGATCTGAGGGCCGGGCATGTGCGCAGGCCTTTCCGTTGAATGTTTCAAGGCATGTGGCGGGCCTCGTCCCAAATCGCCGTAATCCACTCTTTGGAGGAATTTCTGATGATCACTTTGAATCGGCGCGACGTCCTGCGCATCACCGCGGCCGGCGCAATGGCGGCAGGGGCCCTTCCGGCCCTGTCGCAGACAAACCGTCCTGTGAAGATTGGCTTCCTTAGCGGGATGACCGGCCTTGAATCCATCTTGGGGGAAACGCAGCTCAACTGCTTCAAGCTCGCTGTTGACGAGGTCAATGCCGCCGGCGGCATCGCCGGTCGGAAAATCGAGTTCGTCGTGGAAGATGACCAGACTACCACCCGCGGCGCCATCGACAAGTCCCGCAAGCTGATCACCTCGGACAAGGTCGACGTGATCATCGGGTTGCTCGCCTCGTTGACGCACGTCGCGGCGCGCAGTGTCACCGGCCCGGCAAAGATGCCCTTGATCTACACGACCTACTACGAAGGAGGGGTGTGCGAACCCCATTTTTTCTCGACCGGACAAATCCCGAACCAGCAAATCGTTCCGACCGCCCGCTGGCTGACCAGCAACGTAGGGAAGTCGGTGTATGTGATCGGATCGGACTACATCTGGCCCAAGAAATCCACCGAGGCCGTGGACGCTGCGTTCAAGCAGCTCGGTGGCAAGCTCCTGGGAGCGGAGTTCGTTCCCTTCGGCACGCAGGACTTCGCCCCGGTCCTCAACCGGGCCAACGCCGCGAAACCAGACATCGTGTGGCTCATGGTTGCAGGCTCCGACGCCATCACTGCACTCAAGCAATTCAAGAGTTTCGGCATGAAGCAACAACTCGTGCACCAAGGCCTGGACGACGTCATTTCGAGTGCGCACCCGGAATTGACGGCGGGCGCGATCTCCAACCAGTCGTATTTCATGTCGCTCGACAACCCGAGGAACTTGGCGTTCGTCAAGGCGTACCAGGCGAAGTTTGGCGCCAAGGCGCCCGTGAACGCGATCGGTGAAGCGACGTACAACGCCGTGCACCTGTACGCGCTGGCGGTAAAGAAGGCGGGCACGACCGATCAGGCCAAGGTCCTCCCCGCGCTGAGGAGCGTGGAGTTCGACGCGCCGCAAGGCAAGGTGTCGTTCGCCGCGAACAACGTCATGAAATCCAACAGCCTTCTGGCGCGCGGCCGGCCTGACGGCAGCTGGGAAATCGTCCAGAACTTCGGCCAGATCGAACCCGGTGTGCCGGGCTGCAGCCTCGCTTGAACTGTCGCAAGATGAGCACGCCCGGATTTGGAGCGGCCCCGCCTGACAGCCTGGCGGAGGCACAACGAATGTTGCAGACAAGGGCCATCACTTCAGTAGCGCTGTGTGAAGCGATGCTGGAGCACATTCGGCGAGAGAACGGCCGGATTCGGGCGGTGCGTACACCGTTCGATGCGCGGGCCCGAGCCGACGCAGCCGAAGTAGACCACCTTCGCGCGCAAGGGCAGCCGATGGGCGCGCTCGCTGGAATTCCGTTCCTGGTCAAGGAGAACATCGACGTTCTGCCAGGACCGGTTTCTGCCGGGCTGGAATTCCTTGCCTCGCGCGTCCCTGACCAGGACGCTTGGATTGTCAAGAAATTGCGAAGCGCGGGCGCAATCGTTCTGGGCACTACCGTTAGCGATCCGGGTGCCTTTGGAGTTCGGACTGAGTACGTGAAGCACCCCAAGAATCCGGCGCTGACGGTTGGGGGGTCCAGTGGTGGCTCCGCGGCCGCTCTCGCGGCCGGATTCGCGTTCGCAGCATTGGGCACCGACACCGGTGGGTCGATCCGCATTCCGAGTGCATGTTGTGGCACCGCAGGCCTGAAGCCTACGATGGGTGCCTGGCGCAACGATGGCGTGCATCCCTTGGTTCGGGATCTCGATCATGTGGGGCCAATGGCGCGAACGGTGGCTGACCTCGCAATCGTCTGGAACGCCTTGGCGACTGGTGGAGCACCGCAGCAGCCTGCGAACGGTGCAATTTCGCTTCGGGTCGGATGGTGCCCAGAATGGCTCGCCTGGGCGCAACCCGATGTTCAACGCGAGTTCGAGCGTACGCTGCGCCAACTGGCTCAAGAAGGGTGCCAGCTCATCCCGATCCGCCTTCCGCGGCTGGAGGACGTTATCCACGTGCACGTCACGCATTTCTGTCACGAGGCGTGCAAGCTTCATCTTGAGGAGTTCGGCTACGCCCCGGACATGTTTCCTGCCGAGGCGCAGGAGGCGTTTCGAGCAGGTCGGTCGTTGAGCCGCGAAGAGCTGGATCGCGCAGAGGCGATTCGGAGGGGCTTGAGGAGTCAGGTCGATGAAGCTCTGGACAACGTGGACATTCTGGTCGTCCCGACGCTGCCCGTTCACCAGCCAGAGGTGAAGGCTGAGTCTTTCCAGATCGGGGGACGGTCGTTGGGGTTCACCCTGTCTCTTGTTTTGTTCACGAGCCTGTTCAACCACACGGGTCACCCCGTCCTTGCGACGCCAGCACCCGGCGCAGCGACAGACTCATTCCACGGGGTGCAGTGGGTCGGACGTTGGGGCACTGAACGATCGCTCCTCGAAGCAGTCGGGCGCCTCCTGGAGCAAGCGATATAGCGGGCGAAAACGGTGAGCAAAGCATTCTGGCCGACTCGCCTGGGACTGAATCGCCTTCGGCCTGTGGGTCCAGATCGCCGCCCCGTCAGCGCGCGAGCCAGCCGTTGATCTCGTCGATGACTTCGGCCTTGGCGCCGCCCGCGAGTGCCTGCAACCGTATCCGCGACATCAGGTAGACAAAACGAGCCTGCGCCAGATCACGCTGGGCGGAGACTTTCTGTTGTTCCGCATTCAGCACGTCCGGCAAGGTGCGGCTGCCGGCCTCGAACGAGCGGCGATTCGAGATGACGACCTGCTCTGCGGAACGCACCGCTTGTTCAAGGGCCTAGTACATGCGGAAGATGGGTTGCCTCAAGGTCAGCGCCTCGTTGCTGCTGGTGTAGTGCAGGTTGGAGGTGACGAGTTGCCCCGAGGCATCCGGCGAAGTTCTTTCCAGCCAGTTCCGATAGCGCGAGACACTCGCCGACACGTTGGGAAGCAGTTGCGCGCGGGCCTGCGGCAGGCGCTCGCGCCGGGCGTCGGTGGCTGCCCGCACCGCCCGGATCGTCGAGTCTTGTTCCAGTGCTTCCCCATAGGCCTGCGACAGGTCGAGCGACCAGGCCTGCCCGGAGAGAAGGCCGGCGGCAGCAGCGAATGCCAACTGGTTTTTCTTCACCTTCATTCTTCCGTCATCGAGGCGGCGATGCGCTTGGTGAGCGGATGCAAAAGGTAGACGAGCAGCGAGCGCTCCCCTGTCTTGAAGACCACCTCGACCGGCATGCCCGGCTGCAGCGAGCGCTTGCCGAGCTTCTTCAGGCCCTCTTGCGTCACGGCCACCCGCGCAAGGTAGTAGCTCGCGTTGGTCTGCGGGTCGACCAGCAAGTCACCGGAGACCGAAACCAGCTTGCCCTGCACCACGAGCTGCGGAGAATGGGCAAAGTTCGAGAAGCGCACATCCACCGGTATGCCGGCGCGGACGCGGTCGATCAAGTGGGGCGGCACTCTGGTCTCGAGCAGCAAGGGCTCGTTGGCAGGAACCACGTCCATCAGTTTTTGCCCCGGCGAGATCACGCCGCCAACGGTCTGCGCCACCAGTGCCACCACCTGGCCCGAAGCGGGCGAGCGGATCTCGGTCCGGCCCAGTTCATCGCGCAAGGCGACGAACTTCTCGAAATCTCCAAGCACTTCGCGGCTGACTTCGGCCTGCTGAGTCTCCACCTCCTTGTGGTACTCCTGCTGCCGGGCAATGGCACGCTGGCGAAGCTCCGCGACCGACCGCCGGGCCCGGCCCATGTTGCCGATGAGTTCGGCAATGGAGGTGTTCGATTCCGCAACCTGGCGTTCCATCTCCAGCTGGCGATTGCGCGGGGCAAACCCTTCGCCGACCATCTTGCGCGTCTGGGTCAGTTCTTCGTTGAGAAGCGACAGCTGGGTTCGGCGGCTGCCCAACATGCTTGAATAAGCTTGAGACAACTCTTGCAGGCCCTGGATGTTCTCTTCGATCGATTGCAGATCGGCGCGCAAGGCGGCGCGGCGAGACCTGAGCAGGTGCTCCTGGTTGAACATCTGTTGCCGGATCAGCGGATCCGAGGCAGCCGTCTGCAAGTCCGGATGAAAGTCGATGGTGTTCTGATCCGCCTGTTCCGCCAGCAGCCGACTCTGTATGGCACGAAAGCCCAGGTAGCGCTGCCGCACCGTCTCGAAGCTCGCCCTCGCCGCGGCGTCGTCGAGTTTGAACAGCAACTGGCCCTCCTGGACCTGATCGCCCTCGCCGACCCGCACCTCCTTGAGGATGCCGCCGATCTGGTGCTGGACAGCCTTGCGCTTGGTGTCGATGGCCACCTGCCCCTGGCTCGGCACGCCCTCGTCCAGCGGAGCAAACGCAGCCCACAGCAGAAACCCGCCGAATCCAGCCGCCAGTGCCCACGCGCCGATGCGCCCTGCGCGGCCGAACTCGTTCCTGAGGTCATGTGCATCATCCTGCGACGGGTCGCTGTCCCCGACCGGCAAGGGGCTGGAAGTGACGTCCCTGAGAAGATTCGGTCTGGCCATTTGGAGCTCCGGAAGATGGATCGATGACAGGGCTGCGCCGCCTCAAGCCGACTGCACCAGGGCCGCTGTTCGCACGGCAGGCTGCGGGCGACGAGAAGACGCGAGCACGGCATCGCGCGGCCCGTCCGCGGCCAGTACGCCATCGCTCAGGACCATGAGGCGGTCGGCCACGGAAACCGCGCCTTGGCGGTGCGTCACCAGGAACACCGTTTTTCCCTTGGCCTTCAGTTCCCGTATGGCTCGCACCAGTGCTGCCTCCCCGGCATCGTCCAAATTGGCATTCGGCTCATCCAGGACAATGAGCGAAGGGTCGCCATAGATCGCACGCGCGAGTCCGATGCGTTGCCTTTGCCCGCCGGAAAGCAGCTTGCCTGCGTCCCCGATGAGGGTGTCGTAGCCTTTCGGAAAGCGCAGGATCGTCTCGTGCATGCCGGCGCTGCTTGCGGCCTCGATGACCTTGCGCGAGTCGATCTCGCCGAGCCGCGCGATGTTTTCGGCAATGGTGCCGCCGAACAACTCCACGTCCTGCGGCAGATAGCCGATATGCGGCCCCAGCTCCAGACGATTCCAGCCACCGATCGGCACCCCGTCGAGCAGCACCGTGCCGGAAGATGCGCTCCAGATGCCCACCATCACCTTTGCCAGCGTCGACTTGCCCGAGCCCGAAGGGCCCAGCACCGCGACCACGGTTCCTGCGGGAACCGCAAACGAAATATTCTTGAGGATCGGTGTCGTTCGCCCCGCGGCCCCTGCAGAGACACCTTGCAAGCCGATGGTGCCGGTCGGTCCGGCCCGGGAAGGAACATGGTCCTGTTCGGGGAATTCGTCCAGCAGTCTTTCGAGCCGCTGGAATGCGCTGCGGCAGGAGACAAAGCCACGCCACGTGCCGACCAGCTGGTCGATGGGCGCCAGTGCGCGGCTCATCAGCACGTTCGCCGCAATCATGGCGCCTGCCGACAGCTGGCCGTCGATCACCAGCAGCGCGCCTGCCCCCAATGCGAGCGACTGTTGGCTGTAGCGTATGAATTTGCTCCAGCCGGCAACGCGGTTGATGAAGCCCTGCGCCAAGGCGCCCTTGTCCATGGAGGCCGCGTGCTGGCGATTCCAGCGCTTTTGCAGATTGGCGATCATGCCCATCGATTCGAGCACCTCGATGTTTCGAAGCTTGCCCTGCAGGTCGCCGATCGTCTCGCCCGCGGCTTTCAGGACCTCTTCCGCCGGCGCAACGGTCTGCCTCTGGCCGAACCACGCCAGTGCCGCCTGGACCAGCGCGAACCCCAGCGCGAGGACCCCGAGCCAGGGATGAAGAAAGAAGATCACCGCGATGTAGATCGGCGTCCAAGGCGCGTCGAAGAGCGCAAAGACGCCCGGGCCGGTGAGAAACTGGCGGATCTGGTTGAGGTCTGCGAAGGGCCTGGACTTGTTGGACGCCGGCTGGCCGAGATAGGCCTGGAAGCTTCCGTTGAACACCCGGGTGCTCAGTTGCCGGTCGAAACGCAGGCTGGCCCGCACCAGCAGGCGCGAGCGCAGCCATTCCGACAGGGCCAGCGCCACGAACAGGAGCAGCGTGATCAAGGACAGCGCGAGCAAGGTCAGTTCGCTTTGGCTGGACAGCACGCGATCGAATATCTGCAGCATGTAGAGGGTCGGCGCGAGCATGAGCATGTTGGCCAGGAAGCTCAGCGATCCGACCAGCAGGAACTCCCTTCGGAACCCCCAAAGAGCGCGCGCCAGTTCGCTGCGGCTGAAGAACGATGGTTTGTTCATGGCTGTGGGCTCGCCTCTGGCGCGACGCTCGCGGCGTTTGCCGCCTTGCGCACGCGCTCCATCGCCTGCTCACCGGCTTGCCGCAGTGCGGCCAATACTTCGTCGCGTGCGCCGAACCCCTGCATCGCGCCATCGCACAGCACCAGCATCTTGTCGGCCACGGCCAGCACACTGGTGCGGTGCGTCATGACGACGAGCGTGGTACCGCGCGCCTTGAGTTTCAGAATGGCGGCCGTCAATGCGGCGTCACCGGCGTCGTCGAGGCTCGAATTCGGCTCATCGAGCACCACCAGCGCGGGCTCGCCGTAGATCGCGCGCGCCAATGCAACCCGCTGCCGCTGCCCACCCGACAGCACCGTGCCTTCGGGCCCGACGGGGCTGTCGTAGCCCAGCGGAAGGCTCGTGATGTAGGCATGCAGGTCGACGGCCAACGCGGCCTCCTTGACCTTCGAAGGCCGCACCTCCCCGAAGCGCGCAATGTTCTCGGCCAAGGTGCCTTCGAGCAGATCCACGTCCTGGGGCAGATAGCCGATATGCGGGCCGAGCTCGGTCTTGTCCCACGCGAACACATCCGCGCCGTCCAGCCGCACCTTGCCGCTCGTCGCCGGCCAAAGGCCGACGATGAGGCGTGCCAGGGTCGTCTTCCCCGCGGCAGAGGGACCCACGACGGCGAGTACCTCGCCAGGCAAAAGGCTGAATGCGATGTTCTTCAGGATGGCCGAGCCGTTGCCCGGAGCGCCTGCAACAAGGCTTTCGACTTGCAGCGCGCCTTTGGGCGGCGGCAAGGGCATCGTCTCCGGCCGCGGCGCGATGGCGCTCAACAGGCTGCCCAGCCGCTGCCATGCGTCGCCCGCGTGGACCACCATGCGCCACTGCGCCGCCAGCAGCACCAGCGGTGCCAAGGCCCGGCCGCCCAGGATCGAGCCGACCACCATCATTCCGGCGTCGCCGTTGAGCTGGTTCTTCAGCAGCAGCCAGGCACCGAGGCCGAGCAGCAGGGAACCCATGGTGACCTGCATGAACTTGCTGACGGCCTGGTAGGCCCCGGCGTTGTCCGAGGCCAAGGCCTCGCGTTGCAGGAAGTCGCGCCGCTTGCTCATCCAGCGGCGATGGACGTCCCGCAGCATGCCCATCGACTCGATGACCTGCGAGTTTCGGAGCGCGGCGTCCGCATACTGCTGCGCCTCGATCGCGCATCGATTGGCCGACACCAACGGCGGCCGCGTGCTCCGGTCGTTGAGCCAGCCCACGAACACCTGCAGCAGCGAGCCCACCACGGCCGACCAGCCCAGCACGGGGCTGATGGCAAACATCAGCCCCATGAAGACCAGCGCAACCGGCGCTTCCATCAGCGCCAGCAACGGCGGTGAATACAGGAATTCCCGCAGGGTCCGAAGGTCGTTGAGCGGCTGCACGGTGCCGCCCGGCAAGCGCTTGAGACCGGCTTCGAAGATGGCGACGAACACGCGGTCCCGCAGCTTCTGATCGAGCTTCTGCCCGGCCCGGTACATCACCTCCGCGCGTGCCCAGTCGAGCACTTCCATCAGGCAGTAGGCGGCCAGGACCAGCAACGTCAGCATGGCCAGCGTGAGCGTACTGCGGCTGTTCACGACGCGTCCATACACCTCGAGCATGTACGCGCTCGGAGCCAGCAGCAAAAGGCCCGAGCACACACTGAACCAGGCGGCCCGCACGAAGTAAGGGTGGAGCGTTGTCACCGCCTGCCGCAATTCGCCAGACTTTTCCTGGGGCTTCATACCACCTCGCAGGTTCGACATCCATACGCCTGAGCACAGGCCAAGTGAGAAGGGGGCCGCATTTCTGCGGCCCCCTTGCTCCAGAGCTCGTTACGCGATCGCTTCCGTTTGCTGGGTTGTGCCTATCAGGTTGGCCACGCCATCGATCTCCAGGTGGACATCGAAGTCGAAGTTCGCAAAGTCGGCATCGCCGTCGATCAGTTGGCCTGCAAAGTTCAGGTCCACATCCGAGTTGATGGTCGTTGATGTGATCACATCGATCTTTATGATCTTGAACACATCGTTGTCCGCCGTATCGGCATAGTTCGAGCCGGTCGCGGTCAGGTTCACCGTGTTGTGGGTACTCAGGCTGATGCCCGTGCCGGTGAGGTCTTCGGTGCTGCTCAGAACCTGCACGCCCGCTATCTGGAAGTTGGCGCTGTCGTAGTCGTCCTCGCCGATGCTGACGATCTTCATGCCTCCTCCGGCCGATTGATAGTCCGCCGCAGAGTTGGCGATCAGCAGCCGGGTCGTGGTGGCGTTGGTCGACGTATTGACCAACTTCAGCAGGATGGCCACGTCTTCGCCGTCCGTGATCTGATCGATCGTGATGTTGATCGCGTCGGCGTAGGCCTTGTCCGTACCGACGACGGTCGCGTTGGGCCGCTGCGGCGGACTCGTCAGGTCGGGGTTGCTCACCGGGTTCGACCTGTAAAAGTCGAAGTTCAGCAACTCGCCGTTCTGGACGGTGTCGGAGTTCACGCCAAGGGTGTTGGTCGCGACATTGACAAAACCGGCACTCACGCTGTTGAAGGTTTCGCCCACCGTGAACGCGTGATCGTTGCCCGACACCAGATCGCTGGAGTCGCTTGGAGGCGTGGCGGTCCTGGCGGACAGCACGCCGAAGAAGTCGCTGCTGTACTGCTGGACCACGATCTCCGGCGAGTTGTTGCCTTCCGTGTCGTAGTTGAAGGAGGCCAACGGCGCACTCGTGGAGAACGTCGTTTGTCCACCGAAGACCTGATCCAGATCGAAGGTGAAAGTACCGTCCGTCTTGTTGAAGACGACCGTGCCGGTTGCCGCCTGCGTCGTCGTCGACGTCGGCCCCGGGAAGTAGTTGAAGCTGAAGTTGTAGGTGACCGTGGTGGCGTCTTCGGCGAAGTGCGAGACGGCTGCATCGGTGATGGGCCGCCCGCCGCCGGTCGTGCCGGTCAGGCTGTTCAGCACGATGCCGTCGGTCGACGCGTTGTCCACGTCGTCGGCGCCCACGGAGAAGTTGTAGGTTCCGGCAATGGGCTGGGCGTCGTTCGCTCCCGTGAGGTCGGAAATCGCGGTCACCGTCGGGCCGTGGTCGTCGAACTTGATGTTGGCGCCGATGTTGAGCACCTTCGAATCGCTCGCCGTATCGCCATCCCCATCGGTGAGCGTCACTGTATTGGTGAGGGTGATCAAGGTGTCGAGCATCGTGGCCTGCTGGGCCGCGTAGTTGGACCCCACGCCCGGCAGCGCGTGATCGATTTCCGCAAACTGCTGCAAGGTCACCGAACCGGTCGCGCTCACGGCCAGGTCGAAGATGGTGTTGCCCGCCGTGATGGCGCCCGCGGTAGCGGCCGTCGATCCGACGACATTCCCGCCCACCAGGTACAGCCTGATGACCGCGCCATCGCTCGTGAGCCCTGAAGCTCCGCCCGGCGTGGACAGGCCGAGCGCGAAGGTCGAGGCGGTGGAACCCGCTCCATCGGCGCCGTAGCTGCTCGAAGTCACGCCGAAGGCGGTCGAGAAGTCCTGGGCGGCGGAGTCGGTGGCTGCTGCGATGGTCTGGGCGTCCTGGGTATTGACCAGCGCCGTGTCGGTGGGCGTTGCCAGCACGACCGACGGGCCATCGTCGTCGAACCTGATGTTGGCGCCGATGTTGAGCACCTTGGAATCGCTCGCGGTGTCGCCATCCTGGTCGGTGATCGTCGCCGTATCGCTGAGCGTGACCAGGTCGTCGGCCATCGTGGCTTCCTGGGCCGCGTAGTTCGACGAAACACCGGGAAGCGCGTGGTCTATTTCGGCAAACTGCTGGAGCGTCACCGAACCGGTTGCGCTCACGGCCAGGTCGAAAATGGTGTTGCCCGCCGCGACGCCGGCCTCGGTGGCGGATGTCGAGCCGATGACCTTGCCGCTCACCAGGTACAGGTAGATGGTCGAGCCGTCGCTCTTGAGCCCAGAGTCGCCACCTTGCGTTTTCACGCCGAGTGCGAAGACCGAGCCAGTGGAGCCCGCCCCATCGGTGCCATAGCTGCTCGAAGTCGTGCCGAATGCAGTCGCGAAGTTCGTTGTGGCGGAGTCCGTATTGGCTCCGATGGTGTCGGCATCCTGCGTGTTGACCAGCGCGGTGTCGGTGGGTGTCGCCAGCGCGATGCTCGGCCCGTCGTCCTCGAAGTTCATCTGCGAGCCGACCTCTGCCGTTACGCTGGAAACCTGCAGCAGCCTGAAACCCCCGATGTCGAAGTCCGCGTGGGTGTTGCCCGAGGCATTGAGGGCCGCCCCGTTTTCGATGAGTACGCGGTTGTGGTCCGCTGACGTCGTGTATTCGATCGACTGGCCGGCCTTGACGCCGGTGATCGTCGCGATGCCGTTGGTGATGCTGATGACGATGGCCGAACTCAGTCCGCCCTCGGCGCCGTTCGCGAAGGTTTCGAGCGCCGTCCCGGTGACGGAGTCGAGCACGCGCACGCTCGTGATCGAAACCACCGTGTCKCCCGCATAGCCATCGATGAAGCCGTTGCCGGACTCAAGCGCCGTGCTGTATGYGGTGACCTTGACCTGGGCACTCTTTCCGCTTTGCAACTGCACGATGTCGAAATCGGCAGTCCTCGCTCCGAACATGCCGGTGAAGTCGATGTTCGACTCCAGATCGGCCTCGTTCTGGTCCAGGTTCGGAATGGTGACGTCCGCCCTGGCGCCGGTCACGAACGTGAAGCGGATGCCCTCCTGCTCGGTGATCATCTGGCTGTTGGTGCCGAATGTGGTCGCGTTGTTCGCGCCGCCGGCCTGGCTGCTAACGATCGTGTCACCGGTGTTGATGTTGACTCCGGTCGATTCATTCGCCGGGTCCTTCCCCGTCGCGATGATCGTCACGTCGGAAATCCGGCCGTTGACGATCGTCGGATTGGCCTTCGTGAACATCAGGAACAGGTTATTGCCCGATGGCGCACCTTCGAGATTGAAATCCGTATCCTGGCTGACACTGACGTAGACCTTGTTCAACAGGTTGACTGCATCGTCGGGGTTGGTCGCATCGGGGTTCGCCATCGCTTCATACTGGACCATCCAGATCTTGGCGCCCGTCACCGGGGTTCCCGTTTCCTCCAGGTAAGCCGCGAACACGACGACGCCGCCGGCAGTCTTCCCGTAGACGACGTTGTTGTTGGTCGTGTCGGTGAACAGGAAGATGTCTTCGTTATCGGCGGTATTGAGGCCGCTGTCGAAGCCATTGAGCGGAGCGCCGTTCGCGTCCGTGAATGCCATACCGGTGAAAGCGCCGGTCCCGCTGAGCGTGATTGCGTTGGTGCCGGTGTTGCTCCCGGTATAGCCACTCAAGGCGATTTTGGTTGGGGTTCCCGCGCCCTGGGCGGTCAGGCGGGTGGTGAAGACGGTCGGCGGCGTCAGTGCGGTGTCATTGTCGTTAGCGTCTTCCGCAGCTGTGGGGGTCACGGCAAGGTTCTGCAAACCGGCGGTTTCGTCCAGGGTAACTGTCGAACCGGGCGTTAGATTGAGCGCGGGCATAGATACTCCTTTTTTGGAAAAAATGCCGCCGATAGGAATCAGTGCACCCGATTGAGGCGCGTTCGCTGGCGATCAACCAAGTTCACATATCAGCAGAGAAGGGATGCTGAACCGCCGGACGGCGCCCTGTCCATAGGATAAAAGTTGTCACCCAAAGGATGACGCGCCGTGCCGGTCGTGCGCCCCCATGGCCAGAAATCCGGCCCGCCTTCATGCCCTTAACCTTTTGATACCTTGCGAGGGCCGCGGACCTATTCGCACGATTCTGTGGTCTTTATCATTACCTCAGATGCCTCCAAACGAGCGCCTCGGAGGGAAACCATGGAACAAGTCCCACTGTCGTCTGCTGGGCTGGAGCCTGCGTGGAACGTAGATTCGCTGTCGTTCACGCAAGGCTTTCGCCCCCCGTCGCCATTCGCAACACCCGCGCTGCGGACGTCGGACTGTTTTCAGCCGGCTTGGCTGGAGATTCCATCTCCTGTCCCGTGCCCTGCGGTCGAAGCCCGTGTTTCGGTTCTCATCGCAGCCTGCCCAAGCCGCGCATCGCCGCTGTTGGGTCTGGGCCTGCTGGCCTCGAGGCACCGGGCCGGGCGGATGTACCAGGTCGGGTACGCGGAGATGAGCAGCATCTCTGACCTGGAAGCCCGCTGCCGGCTGCAGGCGCCTCGTTTGCTGCTGGTGGACATCGCGTTGATTGCGCCGGAGAGAGTCAACAGATTGGACGATCTGCGCCGCCGATTTCCAGCCACCGACTGGCTCCTCGGCTGGGAGGCGCCCTCCATGCAGGGTCTGGATGCCGCGATCCGAAGCCAGGCGCGCGGCTGCGTCGAGTGGGCCGCGAGCGCAGAGCAGTTCGCACAATCGCTGGATGCCGTACTGGCAGGCATCTTGGGTTTCCCGGGGCCGGTGTTGCAGGCGCTGTATCTGTCCGTGCTGCGATCGAAGGCATCCGGCGGGCGGCCGGCGTCCTGTGCGATACCGCCTGCATTCAGACTGACCGCACGAGAGGACGAGGTGCTGTCGCTGATGTACCGGGACATGACCAACAAGCAGATCGCCGAGCGGCTCGGCATCAGTGTCAACACAGTCAAGAAGCACCTCGCGCATGTGTTCGCGAAGCAGGGGCAGCACAGTCGGCGCTGGCATCTCGCCTGATCCGTAGCAGGCTCCGACGTCGGATCGGGCGCGGCCGCTCTCGGGCCTAAGAGCGGCTCATGGTCTTTTCGGCGCCGACCCTGTGGTGAAGGGGCAGCCAGAGCGTGAAGCGCGTTCCGGCGCTGTCGGATTCCCAGCTCACGGTGCCGCCGATGGCCAGTGCGCGCCGCTGCTGGTTGCGCAGCCCCCGGCCACTTCGGTGCAGGGCCTCCTCCACGGCGAAGCCCGCGCCGTTGTCTTCGATCACCACGCATACGCCTTGGCCATCCGTCGCGGTCCTGAAGCAGATGGTGGTGGCCTGCGTGTGGCGCAGCACGTTGGCCACGCATTCCTGCATGATGCGCAGAATGTGCAGTGCGCTGCTCGGGTCCAGCCAGGACAGCGCAGGCACGGGCTGTACCTCCCAACGCAGCGCGAGGCCGGCGCTCTCGATGCGCGGCGCCAGGCGAAAGCGCAAGGTCGCCAGCAACAGCAGCAAATCGGCGTCCAAGCTCTCCATGGAGTCGATCGCCAGCTTCAGGTCGTCCATGCAGCCCTTGAGCACGCCGGAGATCTCGGCGTCGTTCATGGCGCCTTGCTCCACCGAACGGATGGCGCTGATCAGCGACGAACCCAGCCCGTCGTGCATGTCCTGCATCAGGCGCCGGCGCTCGGCACTGAGCATCTGCTCGTTTTCGATCACGCGCAGCCGCTGGTAGCTTTGCTCCAGCTCGGCTTCGCGCGCTTGCAGGCGCTGGGCCAGGCCCTTGTTCAGCCGGGCCACCTCGGCGAACGCGCCCGTGTACCGCTGGAACATGATGTACGAAAAGATGAAGAACAGGCCGATGATGGCGTAGGGAGAGGTGTAGACGCTCTCGGGGCTGACCAGGTTGTTTTGCAAGAGCCCGTCGTAGGAGGTGAATGCAACGGTGAAGACAGCCCAGCCCGCCACCAACCGCCCCTCGGGAAACTGTGCGCGCAGCGCCTTGCGCAGGTTCACCGCAAAAATCAGCACCGCGACGGGCAACACCGTCAGGTTGAGCAGGGGCGTGATCAGGTAGAGGCTGGCGATCGACGTCGACACATGAGGCAGTGTCGCGACGTTGCAAACCAGTGCCAAAGCCACCGACGAACGGGTCAGCCAGGCCGAGGGCTGCTGGTGCAGGCGCTGCAGGAACAGGTGGATGAGGATGATCAGCCAGAGCAGGGAGGCCACGGTGATCCATTCGAACCACTCGTCCGAGACCGGGAGGTAGTCGCCGCTCACGTAGTAGTGAAGCATGCGCAAGAAGGCGGCCGCCGAGATGGCGAAGAACAACAAGTAGAGCGATTCGCGCCTCTTCCCCAACCACACCGCGAATGCGAATGCGCCAACCGCCAGGAACGCGGCGCTGCCCATGAACGGCAACTGCACTTGCAGCAGTTGGCGAACCTGGTAGCGCCAGTTCAGCGAATCCTGGTCGCCCACCCACAAGGTCGAAAATCCGCTTCCGCTGCTGCGCAGGCGGTCGACGCGAATCAGCACGGACGCCGGGGACAGCGTATCGGCGGCCGCGTTCAAGGGCAGCAACAGCGGATGGTTGTAGCCGTTGTGCACGGGGCTGCCATGCGACTGGTAGAGCAGGACGCCGTCGCCGTACACCGCAATGTGGCCCAGGGTCTTCCAGCGCGGGAGGTAGAGAAGGCGCTCCTGCGCCGATGGCGCCAGCCCGGCCAGATCGATGCGGTACCAGTCGGTGACGGTTTGCGTACCGCCCGACGACGTGGGTACCAGTTCGCGCCCGGCTGTATGCGGGAGGCTGACCGCCTTCCACCCGTCGCTCGGCAGCCCGGCGTCCTCGGCAAGCCGCGGAGGGGTGGAATAACCCGTGCCGGGAATGGACAGCAACTCGGCCTGGGTGATGTGGACAGCGCCGTCGCGCTGCGGCACCGCATCCGCTGCCGGTGGTTCGCCGGCGTGCGCACAAGGCAAGGCGGCCAGCGGCAAGGCCAGCCACAGCGTTGCGATCCAACGGCCGATCCGCCCACAGCCCTGGCTGCTCCGCTTCATGCGATGAAGTTCAACGTCTCGCTCTCGCTGTGGCGGCCTTGGGCAAGGGGAGACGTTTTCATCAGGACACAATTATGTCCTCGGCCAACTTTTCCGGCCAAGCAGGCCTCCGGTCGCGGGACTCGCCGTGCTATTCAAACCGTATCCGGGCCACCGTCGGAGCATCCGGTCCCTTGGTATTTGCATTCGCGATGGTGCCGTCTTTCGTGAACCAGTAGCGGCAACCGGTTCGCAAGACCATCGTGACGCACATCGAGCCATCGGCGTTGAGAGTCCACCTGCCCGACGCGCTGCCGGGGCCGCTTCGGTTGACGAAGTCGACGCGGCCGTCCGAATGAAATTCCCAGCGCGAGATCATTCCGGTCGCAAGATTGTTTGAAACGATGGCCTTGCCGATCAAGGTTCTCTCGATCTCGGCCTTGCTCAGGAACACGCGATCCTGGGCTGGCACCGGCTCCTCGGAGATGGCGGGGATGGCCGCGACGCACAACAGCATGCGGACGATGCAACGGGTGAACATGACAGTCCCTTCGTGACGTTGCCGGAAACGTCGCCTGGACAGGGCAAGCTCGACCCAAACGTTGGCCCGTCGCGTTGAGGTAGGCGCGACGGCGAAGGCCTTCTTCGACAAGTCTGCTCAGCCAGGTCATCTCCTCGGGTTCTGCGCCAGCATTCAACCGAATTCATGGTCTTCGGAAATCGACAAGGTGGCGCGACCTCGGCGATTGCCGCTGCAACTGAGATCAGCGTGTGCGCCCACTGATCGCCCGGCGGCCGCCGGCTCGACGTTCACATGACGCACACGGTATTCATGGTGGTTACATCGCAGTAACCAAAAAGTGCTAATGACGCACCTTGCGGGCATGCTCTGTCGTGCTGYCCACGACGCTGCCAAGGGACTGCCGTCGGAAACGGAGTCGGTGGCCTTGCGCATTTCCGCCTCGACCGAATCGACGACGGTGGGCTCTCGCGATGCCAACTGGCCAGCAATGTGCAATGACACGATGTACTCCGATGGCCCCTCTGCGAATGGCCGAGGAGCGGCGCAGGGGTCGAAAGCGAGGTGCCAGGACGCTAGGGACGGCGCGAAATCACTGTGCCCGCCCTTTCGACGTCGCATGTACTCCGGATGTAAACAGGCGGTGTCGTCGATCGGGTCGTTGATCAAGGACCCCGCGCCCGGCGCACCGGTGCCCCCGATCCTTCCGCCGCAGGATGGTTTCCTGCTGCTCGACAAGGCGAAGTTCGCTGCCTCTTTCGCGGCGGATGTGAAGCGCGAAACGGCCACCTTCATGGTGAATTCGCAGGTGCCGTGGGGTGTCGCCGTCACTGAAGCCCCTGGCAGTCACGCTGTCTACGTTTCGAATCCCAAGGCTGTTGCCGCGTTCAACCCATTTGCTTTCAAGCCATCCGATCCAGCAGGCTGTACCAGGCCACCCCCCCGGCCACGTAAAACCGCTGCAGCCCATGCAGCGGTATTGGCTGGATCGCCGTCACCGGATACGGAAAGTCAGCGCCCGCATCGACGAGCCGTGCGGCCAGGTGCTTGCCCATGCTCGTCGCCAATGCGATGCCCCGCCCGTTGTAGCCCAGCGCGATCGTCATGCCCGGTGCGGGCGTGTGCACATGCGGCATGAAGTCGCGCGTGACCGCGATGCGGCCGGCCCAGCGGTACTCGTAGCGCAGCGGCCCGAGCTGGGGAAACAGCAGCTCGAGCGAACGCTCCAGGTGCGCGAAGTCCGCAGGCCCGGACGGATCGGCGAAGTGCCCGCGGCCGCCCATCAGCAGCCGGCCCTGTGCATCCTTGCGGAAGTAGAGCAGCAGGCGCTGCGAGGTCGAGGCCGTCTCGCCGTGCGGCAGGATGGCATCGGCGGCCGCGCCTTCGAGCGGCTGCGTGGCCACGATGAAACTGTTGGCGGCCAGCACGGTGCGTGACAGCCCCGGCCACAACGGCCCTGTGTAGCCGTTGGTCGCGAGCACCACCTGCTCGGCGGTGATGGTGGCGCCGGTGGAGGTGCTGGCGTGCCAGTGCGTGCCCCGGCGCTCCAGTGCGGTGACTTCGGTGCCGCCGTGCACCGCGGCGCCGAAGCCCTGTGCGGCGCGCACTAGGCCGCGCGTGTAGGCCAGCGGCTGGATGCCGCCAGCGCGGGGGTCGAGCCAGCCGCCCGCGAAAGCCTCGGTGCCCAGCCGCGCGCTGACGGCGGCGTGGTCCAGCATCTCTGTTTTCACGCCGCGCTTCGCCCATTGGGTGGCGCGTGCATGCAGGCCTGCCACGTGCTTCGGCGAGTAGGCGACCTGCAGCCAGCCGTTGCGCACCGGCTGGCAATCGATTCCGTGGCGCGCGATCAGGTCGAACACCACGTCGGCCGAGCGGGAGACGGCGTCGATCAGCGGCGCCGCGCGCCCGGCGCCGTAGAGGCGCAGCAACTCGTCGGGGTCGTGCTTCAGCGTGGGGTTCACCTGCCCGCCGTTGCGCCCGGAGGCACCCCAGCCGGGCTCGTGCGCCTCGAGCACGCAGACCTGCACGCCGGCCTCGGCGAGGTGCAGCGCAGTGGACAAGCCGGTGAAGCCGCCGCCGACGACCAGCACGTCGACCTTGCGCGATTCGGTCAACGGCGGTGTCGGCGCAGCGGGCGGGGCGGTGGCCGCCCACAGCGACGGGGGAAGCGCCTGCGCAACAACGCTCATTGCCGCACCTCGGCGGGCGTGGCCGACGGATGCAGCACGCGCCGCAGGAAGTCCTGCGTGCGCGGCTGGCGCGGCGCGCCCAGCACCTGCGCGGCCGGGCCTTCCTCGACGATGCTGCCGCTGTGCAGGAAGCAGACGCGGTCGGCCACCTCGCGCGCGAAGCCCATCTCGTGCGTCACCACGATCATGGTCATGCCTTCGTCGGCCAGTGCGCGCATCACGCCGAGCACGTCGCCGACCAGCTCGGGGTCGAGCGCCGAGGTGGGCTCGTCGAACAGCATGGCTTCGGGTTTCATCGCCAGCGCGCGGGCGATGGCCACGCGCTGCTGCTGGCCGCCCGAGAGCTGGGCCGGCCAGGCCTGCGCCTTCTCTGCGAGCCCGACCTTGGCGAGCAGCGCGAGCGCTTCCTCGCGCGCCTGCGCGGGCTTGTGGCCCAGCACGTAGACCGGGCCTTCCATCACGTTCTCCAGCACCGTGCGGTGCGGGAACAGGTTGAAGCGCTGGAACACCATGCCCATGCGGCTGCGCAGCCGATGGATGCTGCTGCTGTTGCGGTCGACGCGTTCGCCGAAGGCGCGCACCTCGCCGCCTTCGTACGACTCCAGTCCGTTGATGCAACGCAGCACCGTCGACTTGCCCGAGCCCGAGGGCCCGATCAGGCACACCACCTCGCCGGCATCCACATGCAGGCTCACGCCCTGCAGCACGCGGTGTGTGCCGAAGCGCTTCTCCAGTCCATCGACGCGGATCATGGCTGCTTCCTCCCGGCGCCGAAGCGCCGCTCGAGCCGCCGCAGGCCGTAGACCAGCGGCAGGCTCATCAGCAGGTAGAGCAGGGCGACCAGCGTGTAGACCGTCATGTTCTGGAAGGTCGACGAGGCGATCAGCTGGCCGGCGCGCGTCATCTCGGCCACGGTGATGGTCGAGACCAGCGAGGAGTCCTTGAGCATCATCACCAGCGTGTTGCCGTAGGGCGGCAGTGCGATGCGAAAGGCCTGCGGCAGGATCACGCGCCGCATGATCAGCGCCGAGCGCATGCCCATCGCCTGCGCGGCTTCGCGCTGCCCCGGGTCGACGGCCTCGATGCCGGCGCGGAAGTTCTCGGCCTGGTAGGCCGAGTAGGCAATGCCGAGGCCGATCACACCGGCCTGGAAGGCCGTGAGCTGCACGCCGAACTCGGGCAGCACGAAGTAGATGTAGAACAGCTGCACGATGATCGGCAGGCCGCGGATCACGTTGACGATCACCGTGCCCGTCCACGAGAGCGCGCGCACGGGCGAGAGCTTCATCAGCGCGAGCGCAAGCCCGAGCGCGCTGCTGAGCAGGAACGAGAGCACGGTGACCTGCACCGTGACCACGGCGCCCTGCAGGAGGATCGGCAGGAAGTCCTGCGCGTTCTGGAGAAAAGAAGCAGCCATGGGTGCGATGCGTCAGATGCCCCACTTCTGGACAATTTTTGCGAGCGTGCCGTCGGCCTTGATCGCAGCGATGGCCTTGTTGAGGCGGGCCATGGTCTCGGTGTCGCCCTTGCGCACCACCAGGCACACGTCGCCCACGTTCACGGGCTTGTAGCTTTCCACCAGCTTCACGCCGTTGAAGGCGTTCTGCCGCAGCTGGTAGGCAATGATGGGCTGGTCGCCCAGGCCGGCCTTGATGCGGCCCAGCGAGAGGTCGCGCGTCATGTCGGCCACCGAGTCGTAGCTGCGCACTTCCTTGAAGATGCCCTTCTTGGTGAGCATGTCGAGGAAGACCGTGCCGACCTGCGCGCCGACCACCTCGCCCTTGAGCTCGTCGAGCGAAACATACGCGCGGGTGTCGTCGCTCTTGACGATCAGCCCCTCGCCGTACGAGTACACCGGGTCGCTGAAGTCGACCACCTCCTGGCGCGCCGCCGTCTTCAGCATCGCGGCCGAGACGATGTCGATCTTGCGCGCGGTGAGCGAGGGGATGAGCGCCGAGAACACCGTTTGCTGCACGTTGACGCCGAAGCCGCCGGCCTTGCCCACGGCGGTGACGGTGTCGACCATCATTCCCTGGATGGTGTTGGTCTTCACGTCCAGGAAGGTGAACGGCACGCCGGTGGCCGTGGCGCCCACGTTGTAGGTGGCGGGCGCGGCGCCCTGTGCGCCGGCCAGCGAAGCGGCGCCGGCCATGCAGAAACCCAGGGCCAGGCGGTGAAGGTGGCGAACGATGCGATTCATGGAAGCACTCCTCGAAGAAGGTGAAAAGAGCGGAAAGAAAGCGAAAGAAGGACCCAGCGGCCGATGCAACATGTGTGCCAATAATCGATTCTTTTGAATCTCTAATCAATAAATACAAACCACTAGTCGCCTTTATAGTATCGATATTCGATATTTAAAACCGATATCGGTATACTCCGCAGCGATGGACGCCTCACCCGAATCCCCCTCCGGCGAAAGCCCCAGCCTGCTGTTCAACCAGTCGCTGGAGAAGGGCCTGGCCGTGCTGCAGGCCTTCAGCGCCCGGCGCCGCACCATGACGCTGGCCGACGTGGCCGAGGCCACCGACATCACCAAGAGTTCGGCGCAGCGCATGGTCTTCACGCTCGAGAAGCTGGGCTATGTGCGCAAGCACCCGAAGACGCGGCGCTACCAGCTCACGCCGCGCGTGATGGAGATCGGCTTCAACTACCTGGCGGCCAACCCGCTGATCGACGTGGCCAATCCGTTCCTGTCGGAGCTGACCAAGGTGACGACCGAAACCTCCTGCCTCACCGAGCCCGACGGGCTCGACATGGTCTACGTGGCGCGCTTCGTCAGTGCGCAGTTCGTGCCGGTCCACATGCCGATCGGCAGCCGTATCCCGATGTACTGCACCGCTTCCGGGCGCGCCTACCTGAGCGCGTTGCCCGAGGACGAGGCGCGGGCGCTGATCGAGGCCTCCGACCGCGTGGGCCATACCGCCCACACCCG
The DNA here is from genome assembly GCF_056402375.1 of Variovorax sp. P4_B10. NCBI lineage: Bacteria > Pseudomonadati > Pseudomonadota > Betaproteobacteria > Burkholderiales > Comamonadaceae > Variovorax > Variovorax sp. P4_B10. The sequence goes on from NZ_JBFUHN010000005.1 coordinate 138,077, forward strand.
CACCGGCGTCGACGAGATTCTCGAGGCGCTGCGCCAGGCGCGGCTGCAGGGCTTCGCCACCAACGCCGAAGAGCTGTTCCTTGGCGACATGACCATCGCGGCGCCCGTGGTGGGCAGCCAGGGTCGTCCGGTCGCGTCGGTGCACGTGGTGGCGCCGACCAGCCGCTGGACGCTGGACGAGGCGGTGCGCAAGCTCGCGCCGACGCTGCTCTCGTGCGCACGCTCGCTGACCAGCTCGGCGCGCAGCATCGACTGACGGCTATACGGTTTCGGTGATCGCGCAGGCGGTGGCTGCGCTTATGCTGTGCGGGATCACAACGCAGATTTCCCCGCCATGACCGACCCACGCCCCGTCTTCGACAAGATCTCCGCCGAGCGCCTGCCCGAGCTGCTGCGCGCCATGCCCAAGGCCGAGCTGCACATGCACATCGAAGGCTCGCTCGAACCCGAGCTGATCTTCGCGCTCGCGCAGCGCAACGGCGTGGCCATTCCGTACGCCAGCGTCGAAGACCTGCGCCGCGCCTACGCCTTCACCAACCTGCAGAGCTTTCTCGACATCTACTACGCCGGCGCCAGCGTGCTGCTGAAGGAGCAGGACTTCTACGACATGGCCTGGGCCTACCTCGAGCGCGCCGCGGCCGACAACGTGGTGCACACCGAGATGTTCTTCGACCCGCAGACGCACACGGCGCGAGGCGTGCCGATGGAAACCGTCGTCAACGGCCTGCACCGCGCGTGCGTCGATGCGCAGCCGAAGCTCGGCGTCAGCGCGGCACTCATCCTCTGCTTCCTGCGCCACCTGAGCGAGGAAGAAGCCTTCGAGACGCTGGAACAGGCGCTGCCATATCGCGACAAATTCATCGGCGTCGGCCTCGATTCGAGCGAGGTCGGCCATCCGCCCGAGAAGTTCGCGCGCGTGTTCGCGCGCTGCCGCGAGCTGGGCTTCCACCTCGTTGCCCATGCGGGCGAGGAAGGCCCGCCAGCCTATGTCTGGAGTGCGCTCGACGTGCTCAAGGTCGAGCGCGTCGACCACGGCGTGCAGAGCGCCAAGGACCCAGCCCTGATGAAGCGGCTCGCGCAAGACCGCATTCCGCTCACCGTGTGCCCGCTGTCGAACCTCAAGCTCTGCGTGTTCCCCGACCTGTCGAAGCACAACCTCGGTGCGCTGCTCGATGCCGGGCTGGTCGCCACCGTCAACTCGGACGACCCGGCCTACTTCGGCGGCTACATGAACCAGAACTTCACGCAGACCTTCGCGGCCACCGGCCTCGGTGTGCAGCAGGCCTGGCAGCTCGCGGCCAACAGCTTCGAGGGCAGCTTCATCGACGCGGCTGCCAAGCGCGCCTACGTGGACCGGCTCAACGCCGTCTTCGCAACCTTCTGATCGGCGGCTGCCGCGGCGCGCGGCACCAGCAGCGGCATCGCCACCAGCGCGCAGGCGCTGGCCGTGAGCCACACCATGGGCCAGCCCTGCAGCGCCATCAGGTGCGGAATCGAGAAGGGCGTGACGAAGCACACCAGGAACACGCTGGTGTTCGCCATGCCCAGCGCGGTGCCCGCACGGGCCGCGCCGGCCAGCGTGGCGAGCTCGGTGTAGGCCACGCCGTGCCAGGCCGACACGCAGACACCGCTCGCCCCCAGCAGCACGACCAGCGCGATGCGCAGCGCCGGTGAATCGGCGGCATGCGCGCCCGCGGCCATCACCAGCACTGCGAGCCCCGCGAACAGCAGCACGCTGAGCGCACTGCAGGCGCGCAGGTAGGCGGGGCGGTTGCGGCGGCGGTCGGTCCAGCGGCCGCTCCACACGCGCATCACCATCGCGCCGACCTGCACGAAGACCATCGTGGCGGTGATGGTCGCGAGGCCCGCATGGCCGAAGTCATGCAGGAACACCGTGCCGAAGGACAGCACCGCGAACTGCGGCGCGCAGAGGATGCCGATGCCGAGCACGATGCGCCAGACGCGGGCGTCGCGCAGCGGGCCGGTCTTCGGCGCGGCGGCCGCTGCGGCAACGCCGGCCCCGGTGCGCGGCGCATCCGGCGCAACAGGCGGCTCGTGCACCCAGGCCCAGCTCATCACCGCGCTCAGCGCGCACAGCGCGGCCAGCAGGCCGTAGAGCGCGGCAAAGCCGAAGTGCAGCGCCACGAACGGCAGCACCAGCGCGCCGATGCCGCCGCCCAGCGGCACGGCGGTCTGCCGGATGCTCATGGCGAGCCCGCGCTCGCCGGCGTCGAACCACGTCATCACCGCGCGGCCGCTGGCGCCGTTGACGCTGCCGCCCAGCAGGCCGACCAGCAGCAGCCCCGCGCCCAGCCAGCCGAGGCCGGGTATGTGCTGCGCATCCGGTGCGGCCCAGAGCGCCATCGCCACCAGCGCGATGGCGGTGCTGCCCAGGCCGGTCAGCAGCACCGGCCGGTCGCCCCAGCGGTCGGTCAGCAGGCCCCATGGCAGCTCGCTCACCGCGATGCCCAGGCCCATGAGGCCGAGCACCAGGCCGAGCGTGGCGTTGTCGAGCCGGTAGCCGGTGCGCATCAGCACGGCGGTCATCGGGATGCCGCTGAAGGCCACGGAGAACGCCGCGTTGGCGGCCACGCCCGCGGCCAGCACCTTCCAGCGGTGGCGGGGCGAATACGAAGGGGAGGAGAGGGTCGGATGGGTCATGTTGCGGCGCAGTGTCCGCTGTTGCCAATGTTTTGAAAATCAGAAAATAATGAGGGAATCGTTCCAAAAAACAGGACGATGAAAAGGACCCGACATGAGCCAGGTGATGTTCGATCTCGATGTGCTGCGCACCTTCTCCACCGGCATCGCGCTCGGCAGCTACGCGCGTGCGGCCGGCAAGCTGGGCCGCTCGACCTCGGCCGTGAGCGCGCAGTTGAAGAAGCTGGAGTCGCAGGCGGGCACGGTGCTGTTCCGCAAGGCCGGCCGCGGTCTCGAGCTCACCGATGCCGGCGAGACACTGCTGGCCTATGCGCACCGCATGCTGGAACTCAACGACGAGGCCAGCGCCGCCATGCGCGGCGCCGACCTGCAGGGGGCGGTGCGTCTTGGCTTGCAGGAAGACTTCGGTGAGGCGCTGCTGCCCGCCGTGCTGGGCCGTTTCGCGCGCGCGCATCCCAAGGTGCGCATCGAGGCCTTCGTGGCACGCAGCGCCCATCTGCGCGAGCGGCTTGAACTCGGCGAACTCGACCTCGCGCTGGCATGGGACGCGGGCGACCAGCCGCTGTCGCCCTACGCCGAGCGCGTGGCGCGCATGCCGCTGCTGTGGATAGGCCCCAAGTCGCCCGAGCGCATCGACGCCCCCTGGTGGACCGAGCGGGAGCGCCGCGGCCCGGGCGCACGCAAGAGCAAGGAGCCGCTGCCGTTGATCATGCTCGACGCGCCGTGCCCGTTGCGCGAGATCGTCATCGCCGCGCTCGACCGCGCCGGCGTGCCGTGGCGCCGCTCGTTCGCCAGCGCCAGCCTGTCGGCGCTGTGGGCCGCCGCATCGGCAGGGCTGGGCCTCACGGTGCGCACGCCGTTCGGGTTGCCCGCGCATGTGCGCGCCCTCGATCGCACGACGCTGTCGTTGCCCGCGCTGCCGCAGATCTCGCTCGTGCTGTATCGCGCGCAAGCCCACGCCGAGGCTCCGGCGAGCCGGCTCGCCACGCTGCTGCTCGAGGCGGTACGCCAGCACGTGCAGACCGACGTGTTGCCCGGACACTGAAGGAATGCTGAAGACGGGGCGGCACAATCCCTTGCACGGGCGCCGTGGCAATGCCCAGAATTCGCCGCTGGAGATAAAAACAAAGGCGATACGGCATGGCCTCGCAGAACTTCTTGCACCTGTGGGATGACAGGTTCCTCTACATCACGCCGGCGATCCAGTCGGGGCTCACGGCGCGCTCGTCGGCGACGCTGCTGGCCTCGGTGAGCGGCCATCCGTTCACGCTCGAGGCGGTCGACGGCACGCGGGTGCGCTGCGCCGCGGCGCTGGTGGCGCCGCACGTGTCGCGCCGGCTCGACGCCGACGGCTGCGGGCTGCTTTCGCTCAACCTCGACCCGGCCTCCAGTGCCTACCGCATGCTCGCGCGGTGCATGGGCGGCCACGGCATCGAGCCGATCGATGCGCGCCGCTTCGGCAAGCTGCGCGACGACTTCGACCCGGCGCAGCGCGGCCTGCTGCCTGGCCACAGGTTGCAGATGCTCAGTGCCAAGCTGGTCGAGGCCATCACCGAACACCCGGAGCGCGAAGCAGCCATCGACAAGCGGATCGAACGCGTGCTGCAGGCCATCCGCGCGAACGCCGGCCAGATCCAGCTGCGCGAGCTGTCGGTCGTGGCCTGCCTGTCGCCCGACCGTTTGACGCACCTGTTCGCGCAGCAGGTGGGCGTGTCGGTCAAGCGCTATGCGCTGTGGACCAAGGTGCGCCGGACGGTGCAGCAGTTCACCGGGCATCGCCCGCTCACCGACGTGGCGCTGGTCAGTGGCTTCACCGATGCGGCGCACATGAGCCGCACCTTCCAGCGCTACTTCGGCCTGCCGCCGTCCTTTCTGGCGAACCAGGTGCGCGTGACTGCGGACGAGCAGGCCTCGCACGCGTGGGGGCGCGCCGGCGCCATCGTCTAGGGCCAACCCTAAGCATCACAGCGGCTGCGTTCAAGCGGCTGCAGAGGGCCGTGCCTAAGCTCCGGAGTGCTCCGCCAAGAGAGCATCACCTGGAGACATCATGAGAAAAATCATCCGTCGCGGCGCCATGCCGCTGTCCCTGCTCGCGCTCGCCGCGGCAGCCACCCTGACCGCTTGCGGCGGTGACGGAGGCAACGGCTTCTCGTTCCTGCCGGTGGCGCCCAGTCCGGGCAACCCACCGGCCGAAGGCACCTACAAGGCCGAGATCCGTCGCACGGCCATGGGCGTGCCGCACATCAAGGCCGACGACTGGGCCGGCGCGGGCTACGGCTACGGCTACGCGCAGGCGCAGGACAACCTGTGCACCATGGCCGACTCATTCCTCACCTACCGCGGCGAGCGCTCGCAGTACTTCGGAGGCGATGCGCAACCGGTGGCCAGCAGCATCATCTCGCGGCCGAAGAACATCGACTCCGACTTCTTCCACCGACACGTGATCTCGGCCGACGTGCTGAAGAAAATGATCGACGCGCAGCCCGACGACCTGAAGAAGCTGGTCGAAGGTTTCGCGGCAGGCTACAACCGCTACGTGCGCGATGTGAAGGCCAATGGCAACGCGCATGCGGCATGCCGCACCGAGGCCTGGGTCCTGCCGATCACCACCGACGACATCTTCCGCCGCATGTATGCGGCGAATCTTGCGGGTGGCTACAGCATCTTCCTGCGGCAGATCGCAAATGCGATCGCGCCCGCCGCGGTGGCGCCGGCGAAGATCGCTGCGCGCAGCAGCAAGAAGCAACAGCAAAAACAGGCACTGCAACTCGCCGCGCGCGACATCGCCGCACCCGAAATGCATGTCGGCGGCAAGGAGGGCGTGGGCAGCAACATGATCGGCTTCGGCACCGCCGCCACTGGCGACGCGAGCCCGCTGCTGTTCGGCAACCCGCACTGGTACTGGCGTGGGCCCGACCGCTTCTACCAGGCGCAGCTCACCATCCCGGGCAAGCTCAACGTCAGCGGCACGTCGTTCCTGGGCACTCCGGTGATGCTCATCGGCTTCAACGACAACATCGCGTGGAGCCACACGGTGTCGACGGCGAAGCGCTTCGGTTTCTACGAGCTGAAGCTCGCCTCGGGCGACCCGACCAGCTACATGCGCGACGGCAGCGCGGTGAAGATGCAGGCGTCGGAAATCGCGGTCAAGGTGAAGCAGGCCGACGGCAGCGTGACGCCGGTGACGCGCACGCTCTACAAGTCGGAGTACGGGCCGATGATCAATCTCGGCCTGTTGGAACCGACGCTGGCCTGGAGCCAGGCCATGGCCTTCGCCATCCGCGACATCAACGGCGAGAACTACCGCAGCTTCCGCAACTGGCTGCGCTGGAACCAGGCCGGATCGCTCGATGAATTCACCGCTATCCAGCGCGAAGAAGCCGCCATCCCGTGGGTCAACACCGTGGCCGTGGGCCGCGGCAGCGCCAAGGCCTGGTACGCGGACATCGGCGCGGTGCCCAATGTGTCGGCGGACCAGGAGGCGACCTGCACCACGGCAACGGGCAACGCATTGAAGACCATCGTGCCGAGCATGTCGAACCTGCCGATCTTCGATGGCTCGCGCAGCGCCTGCGACTGGCAGACCGATGCCGACTCCGCACAGAAGGGCGCCATCGGTGCGTCGCGCCTGCCCAGCCTGATGCGCGACGACTACGTCGCCAACATGAACGACAGCTACTGGCTCGCGAACCCGAAGCAGCCGCTGACCGGCTATCCGACCATCATGGGCGGAACGAACGCGGAGGTCAGTCCCCGCACCCGCCTGGGCAACGTGCTGGCGCAGAGCCGCATCGACGGCGCCGACAGCTACGGCACCAGGGGCGCGACGGTCGACACCGTGAAGCGCATGGTGCTCAACAGCCGCGCGCTGACGGCCGAACTGTTCAAGGACAAGGCGCTGGCCATGCTCTGCGCATCGCCGACGGCCACCTTCTCCGAGGACCCGCTCGACAAGACGGTTCCCGGGCGCACGGTCAACACCGCCGCGGCGTGCGCCGCGCTGCAGGCCTGGGACAACACCGGTGTCACCGGCGCACGGGGCGCGCATGTGTGGGACGAGTTCTGGAGCCGCGTGAAGCTGCCGTCGACAGCCTACGACAAGCCCTTCGATGCCAACGATCCGGTCAACACGCCGCGCGAGCTGAACGCCAGTGCGAAGGTGCTGCTGGAGCCGGCCTTCGGTGCCGCCATCGCGCGCGTCGAAGCCAGCGGCTTCGCGTTCGACGCAGCGCGCGGCAACTACCTGTTCGCCACGCGCGACGGCAGGAAGATCCCGCTGTACGGCGGCTGCGGCGACCCGGGCTACTTCACCATCGCGTGCTCCGACAACCGTCTCGACAAGGGCGGCTACTCGATGGACGGCAACCCGAACGGCAACAGCTACATGCAGATCGTCCGTTTCCCCGAAGGCGGTGTGGAGGCCCACACCTTCCTGACCTTCTCGTTGTCAGACGATCCGGCATCGGCGCACAACGCCGACTACACCCGGGCCTACAGCGCCGGGCAGTGGCTGAAGGTGCCGTTCTCGGAGTCGGAGATCAAGGCCGACGCGGCCTACAGCAGCGCGGTCATCAGCGAGTGAGACTGCAGCACAGCAGCGAGCCAGTTCCACCCGGCGTCCGCGGCCGGGTATGCCCGCACACTAAAATCTTCAACCCCGCAGCCGGGCGTCCCGGCCGGCTGCGGGTCTTTGCTTTTCCGGGGCCATGTAGAGGACCACCATGTACAAAAACCTCGCGGGCCGCGCCGTTCTGGCGTGGGTGACCGCCTGTTTTCTATCTCCCGCTTTTTCCCAACCGCAGGCGCCGAAGGAGCCGCTGAAGATCGGCTTCGTCTACGTCGCGCCGGTCACCGATGCCGGCTGGGTGCGCCAGCATGAAGAGGGCCGCAAGGCCGTCGATGCGGCACTCGGCGCCCGGGTGAAGACCACCTTCGTCGAGAACGTGGCCGAAGGGGCCGATGCCGAGCGCGTGATCCGCGATCTCGCGCAGCAGGGTAACCAGCTGATCTTCACGCCCAGCTTCGGCTACATGGAGCCGACACTCAAGGTCGCGAAGGACTTTCCCGGCGTGAAGTTCGAATCGATCACGGGCTACAAGGCTGCGCCCAACGTTGCGACTGCCAACGCGCGCTACTACGAAGGCCGCTACCTCGCGGGCATCGCGGCCGGCCGCATGACGAAGACGAACGTGGCGGGCTATGTGGCGGGCTTTCCGATTCCCGAGGTGCTGCAGGGCATCAACGCCTTCACGCTCGGCATGCGCTCGGTGAACCCGGATGCGAAGGTGATCGTGGTGTGGCTCAACGCGTGGTTCGACCCGCCGAAGGAACGCGATGCCGCAATGGCGCTGTTCAACCAGAACGCCGACGTCGTCGCCTTCCACACCGGTTCGACCGCGGTGATGGCCGCGGCGCAGGAGCGCGGCAGGATGGCCGTCGCCTACCACTCCGACATGCGCAAGATCGCGCCCGATGCGCAGATCGTCGCGGTCACGCACCAGTGGGGCGGCTACTACACGCAGCGCGCCCGCGCGGTGCTCGACGGCAACTGGAAAAGCGGCAACCTCTGGGGCGGCGTGAAGGAGGGGATGATTCGCGTCGGCGACTTCGGCACCAAGGTGCCCCAGGCCGTGCAGCAGGAGGTGCTTGCGCGGCAGCAGGACATCGCGGCGGGCAAGCTGCAGCCGTTCCGCGCGGTGAACGGCGACGTGCGCGACAACGAAGGCCGCACCGTGATCGCCAAGGGCGTGCAACTGAACGACGAGCAGATCCTGCAGATGAACTGGCTGGCCGAGGGCGTGCAGGGGCGCGTGACGCGCTAGCGGTCCGATTGCACGCCGGTCTGTGGCACATTCGACCTTCGGCAAAAGACCCATGAGCCAACTGGACCTCAACCTCGTTCGCGTGTTCGTCGCGATCTACGAAACGCGCAGTGTCACGCAGGCGGCGGAACGGCTCGACCTCACCCAGCCCACCATCAGCTACGGCCTCGCGAAGCTGCGCAAGGTGTACGCCGACCGCCTGTTTTCGCGCAGCAGCAATGGCTTGGTGCCCACCAGCCTGGCGGAGCAGCTGTTCCAGCGCTACCGGGATGCGCTGACCTCCGTCGAGAGCACCCTCGAGCAGAACACCGCCTTCGATCCGCTGCGCTCGACGCGGCGCTTTCGCCTCGCGATGTCGGACATCGGCGTGCTGTATTTCGTGCCGCCGCTGCTGCGCAAATTCCAGGAGTCGGCGCCGCACATCGAGATCGACATCGTGCAGATCCCCGACGCGCCGAGCGAGGACCTGTCGGTCGGGCGGCTCGACATGGCCATCGGCAACATCCCGGCGCTCGCGTCGCCGGTGCACAGCGTGCTGCTGTTCCGCGAGCATTACGTGTGCCTGATGTCGGCCAACCATCCCACCATCGGCGAGCGCATGAGCCTCGAGGAATTCTCGTCGGCGCGGCACGTGATGGTGTCTTCGCCGCGTTCGGGCCACTTCCTGATCGAGGAAGCGTTGGCAGAGCGCGGCATCCACCGAAACATCGTGGCGCGGGTGCCCCAGTTCACCGTGCTGCCGCAGCTTCTGTCGCAGAGCGACCTGCTGGTGCTGCTGCCGTCGCGGGTGGCGAACCTCTACGTGTTGCAGGGCGGGCTGAAGGCGCTGCCGCTGCCCGTGCCGCTGCCCGACTTCCAGGTGCAGGCCCACTGGCATGCGCGCCACGAGTACAGCGCTGCCCACCGCTGGCTGGTCGACGAGATCGTGCAGACGCTGAGCAAGCTCTGAACGTTCGACCGCCTAGAAAGCGGGCATCGCCCCCAGCGCCCTGGCGGAACGCGCAAGGCCTTCGAGAATCCTGTCGGACACCGCGGCCGGAAAGTGCGCAGGCAGGCGCGCGCCGATGCGGTCGATCACGCCCGGCGTTGCCGAGAGCACGCGCTGGATGAGGTCCTCCGCGTCCGGCCCGTAGTGGCACTTCCGTGCCATGGCATTGAAATGGCGCCGCTGGACGGTCTTGAACTGGTAGTGCTTGCTCTTGCCGATCAGGGCCATGGCCAGTTTGGCCTCGTGCCTGGAGAACTGGTTCGGACCGTTGCCCTCCACCGGCCAGATGGACATCACGTCGTAGACGGGTGTCAGCCTGTAGCGGCCCATCGGCAACCAGGCGATGCTGAAGTTCTTCGCATGTCCGTCGGGCGCGCCGAGCATCCAGAAGAGCAGCTGCACGGTGATGAGCGTGGCCAGGTCCTGCTGGGCATCGACCGAGCTTCGAAGCACGCCCGCCAGGTCGACCATGCCGGGACCGCCGTCGGCCTCGTACTTCAGGTGCGGCGGCTTGCCCAGGGCCTGGCAGAAGTCTTCCTGCGGCAGGCGCAGCCACCAGTTGCCGGACGAGTGCAACCTGCGATCGAAGCGCTCGACGGCCAGCACCTTCTGCGAGCCGAAGCGCAGGATGGCCGTACGGGGCACGGGTATGCCGTACTCCTGCAGGATGTTCAGGCAGAGCCACTCGTTTTCCACCGAGGTGCTGAAGTCGGCTTTGCGGTGGCCGACCAGGCCCAGCGGCAACTTCAGGATGTGCGTGGTGGGCGTCGAGCCGTGCGGGCGGAACCATTGGCCCTCGTGCCACAGCAGCGCGGTCTTCTCCTGGGCGCCGGCCAGGGAGATGCGCAACTCGTCTTCGGGTGCAGATTGCGCAGCGAACCTGCCGGGGGTGACGGTCTGCTGCAGCAGCTTTTCGACGTCGGCCTCGCTCATCGCCTCGCCCGCGATGCGATCGACATCCGCCGGGCCGTCGTCCTCGCCAAGCAGTTGGATGGCGCCCACGCAATCGCGGCCGATGGCCTGCAGGAGGTCGAAGGGCTGCGTCGTGCGCGTCCTGAAGCGGCTCGCGATGCGCTCGCGAATGGGCTGACTGTCGGGCAGCAGATTGTCGAAGTAGTTCTGGACGACCGGGCCCTTGTGGATGAAGCCGCCGACCAGCGGCAAGGAGAGCGAGAGCGGGCGCCCTGTCGGCGAGCCGACCCAGGCGTCGTCGTAGCGCAACTCGTCCGCCCCGCGCGCAGGAATGCGCCAGGTGCCGACGCGCTCGCCGTTGGCCCATATGGAAAGCGCCGGCATGTTCGATGTACGCGCCATGCTCACCACTCCGAAGCGGGCGGCTCGTTGGCGACATGCCTTGGGCTCGGGCGGTCGGATTGCGCAGTCGAGCGCTTCGCCGGATTCTTCGAGCCGACCAGCATCTCGAGGCCCAGCACGCCGAAGAGCGCCAGCAGTTGCTCCAGGCTCACCGAGCCAGGGTTGAGCTCCATGTGGGACATGCGACTCTGGCTGATGCCGAGCCGCTCGGCCAGCTTCACCTGAGAGATGCCTGCTTCCTTGCGGGCCGCCTTGAGGAGCACGCCGAGCTGCGATGGAACCGAGAGGACTTGCTGCATGGGAATACCAATGAAATGGGTAACCCAATTTTACCGATGTGAGGGGTATTGGTCAAAATACCCATCAAATAGGTAATTCGATAGATGCCCATGGTATGGGTAGATTGTCTTCTAGCATCAGCCCAGCCGCTCGACCACGAAGTCGACGAAGGTCCGCAGCTTGGCGCTGGGCCGGGCTTCGGGCAATCGCATGATGTGCACCTGGCGCGTCGGCAGCTCCCACTCGGGCAGCAGCTGAACCACCTGGCCCGAGGCCAGGGCGGGGCCGAGCAGCGCATCGGCCTGCACGATCACGCCGACGCCGGCCATGGCCGCGACCAGCAGCGCCTGGCCGTTGTTAGTGTTCAACGGGCCGCGCACCGGCACGTGCACGGTCTTGCCGTCGCGCGTGAAGCGCCATGAATGGTTCGGGCCCCAGGTCGCAAAGCCCAGCAGCGGAAAGGCTTCGAGGTCCGACGGGTGCCTGGGCTGGCCGTGGCGCGTGACCCAGGCCGGGCTTGCCACCGCGAACATGCGCGACAACGCGAGCGGTCGCGCGATGAGCCGTTCATCGACCGCGGCGCCCGAGCGGATGCCGCAGTCGAAGCCTTCCTCGGCCAGGTCGACCACGCGGTCGTTGAGCACCAGGTCCACCTTCACCTGTGGATAGGCCGCGATGTATTCGCCGATCACCGGCGTGAGCCGGTGCGCGCCATAGGCCACCGGCGCCGTCACGCGCAGCACGCCCTGCGGCATGGCGCGCAGCGACTCGGCCACGCCGTCGGCCGTGTGCACGCTGGACAGCACATCGCGGCAGCGCTCCAGGTAGGCCGCACCGATCTCGGTCAGCGCGTGGCGCCGCGTGGTGCGCTCGAGCAGCCGGGCGCCGAGCTGGTCTTCGAGCGCGCGGATGTGCTTGCCGACCATCACGGCCGAGAGATCGAGCGCCTCGGCAGCGGCGGCGAAGCTGCCCGCGTCCACCGTAGCGACGAAGACTTCCATGGCGCGCAGCTTGTCCATATTGATTGATAACTCACAGTTTCGAATTGCCGAACCGAATGGCAATTTATCAAACTATCGATTCGCAAAACAATAGGCCTTCCTATTCATTTTTTGGCGAGGTTTTCCATGAAGGTTCTTGTTGTGGGTGCGACGGGCGCAGTGGGCAGCGCGGTGGCACAGGCGCTGGCCGAACGCGGTCACGAGGTGGTGCGTGCGGGTCGCACGCGCGGCGACCTGCAGGTCGACATCACGAGCGATGCAAGCGTCGAGGCGCTGTATGCCGCGGTGGGGCGCGTCGATGCGATCGTCTCGGCGGCCGGTGGCCTGTTCTTCGGGCCGTTGGGCGAAATGCGGCCGGCCGACTTCAACATCGGCCTGCAGGACAAGCTCTTGGGCCAGGTGCGGCTCGCGCTGCTGGGTCAGCATGTGCTGGCCGACGGCGGCTCGATCACGCTGACCACGGGCATCGTGGCGGACGAGCCGATCCGGCAGGGAGCGAATGCAACGGCCGTCAATTCGGGCGTCGAGGGCTTTGTGCGCGCCGCGGCGATCGAGCTGCCGCGCGGCATCCGCATCAACGCGGTGAGCCCGACGGTGCTGACCGAATCGCTGCCGGACTACGGGTCGTTCTTTCCCGGTTTCGAATCGGTGTCGGCCGCACGTTCGGCGCAGGCCTATGTGCGCAGCGTCGAAGGTCCGCAAACGGGGCGCGTCTATTGCGTGTGGCAATGAGGGTGCTGCTCGTGGGGGCCAGCGGCGCGGTGGGTGGTGCCGTGGCCGAGGCGTTGGCCGGGCGGCATGAACTGCTGCGCGCGGGTCGTTCGCACGGCGACCACCGCGTCGACCTGGCCAGCGATGCCAGCGTGGAGGCGCTGTTCGCCGCCACAGGCCGGGTGGACGCCATTGTCTGCGCGACGGGTGGCATGTACTTCGGGCCACTCGCTGCCATGCGCCCGGCCGATTTCGACGTGGGCCTGCAGGGCAAGCTGCTGGGGCAGGTGCGCCTGGCACTGATCGGCCAGCATGCGCTGACCGACGGGGGATCGATCACGCTGACGACCGGCATCGACGAGCCGATTCTTCAGGCCGTCAATGCCAGCGCCGTCAATTCGGCGGTCGAGGGCTTTGTGCGCGGGGCGGCGATCGAGCTGGCGCGCGGCATCCGCATCAATGCGGTGAGCCCCACGGTGATGACGGAGTCGCTGCCGGTCTTCGGGCCGTTTTTCCCCGGCTTCGAGTCGGTGCCGGCTGCGCGCGTGGCGCAGGCCTATGTGCGCAGCGTCGAGGGGCCGCAAACGGGGCGCGTTTACCGCGTGTGGGCATGAAGCGCTCGACTTCGCTGGCGGGGGCGCTTCTTTTCGCACTGAGTTCATCCGCGTCGATGGCCGCTCCGCCCGCCACGCAGGCGCTGCCTGAGGACTGGTATCCGGAAAGCGTCGCCATCGATCCGGACGGTTCGTTCTACGTCGGCAGCTGGCGTCGGGGCGCGGTCGCCAGGTTGAAGCCGGGCGCCGCGCCGAAGGCCGAAGTGCTCGTGAAGCCTGGCGCCAACGGCCTGGCGAACGGCCAGGGCGTGCTGGTCGATGCGAAACGCCAGGCCCTGTGGGTCTGCTCGGGCAGCAGCGGCTTCACCACCGTGCCGCAGACGCCGAGCGCGCTCAAGCGCTACGACCTGGCCACGGGCGCGCCGCGTGCGAGCTATGCGATGCCCGATGACGGCTACTGCAACGACCTGGCGCAGGATGCGGCCGGCAACCTCTACGTGACCGACTCCTACCACCCGCGCGTGCTGCGGCTCGCGCCGGGCGCCGCCGCGCTCACGGTCTGGAAGGAAGATCCGGCGCTGGCCGGCGCGGGCCCCTACAAGGGACTGAACGGCATTGCCATCGATGGCGGTCGCAACGTCTACGTGAGCCTCGTGGCCGCGGCGTCCTACCTGCTGCGCATCGACCTCGGCACTGGCGGGCGGGCCGGCGAGGTCACGCGCATCGAGGCGCCGCGCATGATGAAGAACGTCGACGCGATCCGCGCCTGGAAGCCCGGCCGGCTCGTGCTGTTCGAGAGCAATGCCTTCGGCGACGGACCGTACGGCGGGCAGGTCACCGTGGCGCGCATCGATGGCGCGAAGCTCGGCCTGCAGACGGTGGTGGCCGGACTCAACGACCCGTCCTCCGGCGCGGTGCTTGGCAACCGCGTCTATTTCATCGAGTCGAAGTACGCGCTGCTGCTCAAGCACAAGGACGACGACGCGGCCGTTCCCCGCGCCGTGCCCTTCGACATCCAGTCGCACGCCTTGCCGCCGGATTGAAGTGCGTTCGGCGTATAGCACTCATACGCGCATGGAAATTGCGGCGGCGCGGGGCTGGATTACCCTCCGCACCCACGATGAAAAAAGCCTACCGCGCCTCCCTCCTGCGATTCGACGACGCCGGCCTGCCCGTTTTCGACGAAGACGGCCTGCTGGTCGTCGCCCCCGACAGTGCCGGCCGCCTGCGCGTGCTCGACGCCGGCAGCCATGCCGCCGTGTCGCCGCGCCATCCCGATGCCGAGCTGACCGACCTGCCGGGCCGCATCCTCGCGCCGGGCTTCGTGGACATGCACATCCACTTCCCGCAGACCGACATCATCGGCGCGCCGTCGCCCGGGCTCCTGCCCTGGCTCGAGAACTACACCTTCCCGGCGGAAGCCAGGTTCGCCGACCCGGCGCATTCGCGCGAAGTGGCCGAGGTGTTCTTCGACGAGCTGCTGCGCAACGGCGTCACCACCTCGCTGACCTTCGCGACCTCGCATCCCGCTTCGGTCGATGCCTTCTTCGAGAGCGCGCAGCGCCGCGGCCTGCGCATGATCACCGGCAAGGTGCTGCAGGACCGCAATTCGCCCGACGGCGTGCGCGATGAAACCGAGCAGAGCCTGATCGATACCGAGTCGCTGATCCGCAAGTGGCACAACGTCGACCGCCTGGGCTACGCCATCACGCCGCGCTTCGCCCCCACCAGCACCGACGCCCAGATGCGCGGCGCCGGCGAACTGGCGGCGAAGTACGCCGACACCTGGATCCAGTCGCACGTGGCCGAGAACAAGGACGAAGTGCAGTGGGCGCGCGAGCTGTACCCCAAGTCGCGTTCCTACCTCGACGTGTACGCCGGCTTCGGCCTGATGCGCGAGCGTGCCGTGTATGCCCACTGCATCTACATCGACGACGAAGACCGCCGCCTGATGCGCGAGACAAAAACCGCCGCGGCCGTGAGCCCCACGAGCAACCTCTTCCTGGGCAGCGGCTTCTTCGACTTCGGCGCGGCCGACCGCGTCGCGTCGCCCTACGGCCTCGCGAGCGACGTGGGCGGCGGCACCAGCTTCAGCCCCTTCCACACCATGCTCGCGGCCTACTACGTGGGCCGCGAGGGCCAGACCAAGGCCGGCCTGAGCATTCCGCCTTCGCGGCTGTGGTGGCACCACACCGGCGGCGCGGCGCGTTCGCTGGGGCTCGATGGCGTGGTCGGCAACCTGCAGCCCGGCTGCGAGGCCGACTTCCTGGTGCTCAACCCCTCGGCCACGCCGCTGCTCGCGCGCAAGACCTCGCTCGCGAACAACCTCGAGGAACTGCTCTTCGCGATGATCGTGCTGGGCGACGACCGGCTGGTCGAGCGCACCGTCATTTCGCAGGCGGGGTAGCCTGAAGGCCCGGCAGTAGCAGGGGGCAGGGCGATGGCGCATGCCACAATTCGCGCCATTCCTCCCCGCAGCAGCAGCGACCGCATATGAGCATCAAGAGCGACAAATGGATCCGGCGCATGGCCGAGCAGACCGGCATGATCGAGCCCTTCGAGCCCGGTCAGGTGCGCGAGGCCGCCGGCCACAAGATCATCAGCTACGGCACCTCGAGCTACGGCTACGACATCCGTTGCGCGCCCGAATTCAAGGTCTTCACCAACATCCACAGCACGGTGGTCGACCCGAAGAACTTCGACGAGAAGAGCTTCGTCGACATGCACGGCGACTACTGCATCATCCCGCCCAACAGTTTCGCGCTGGCGCGCACGGTCGAGTACTTCCGCATCCCGCGCAACGTACTCACCATCTGCCTCGGCAAGAGCACCTATGCGCGCTGCGGGATCATCGTCAACGTGACCCCGTTCGAGCCCGAATGGGAAGGCTACGTGACGCTCGAATTCAGCAACACCACGCCGCTGCCCGCCAAGATCTATGCGGGCGAGGGCTGCGCACAGGTGCTGTTCTTCGAAAGCGACGAAGTCTGCGAAACCAGCTACAAGGACCGCGGCGGCAAATACCAGGGCCAGCGCGGCGTCACGCTTCCCAAGACCTGATTCGCGCCTCCTGACCGCCGGTTACGCAACCGGCGTTCAGGCCAAGTACCATCCTGCGACGCTCCGGCAAAACTTCTGCAAGGCCGGCAAGGAGACTGCGATGAGATGGGAAGGCAACGAACAATCCGACAACGTCGAAGATCGTCGCGACGAAGGCGGCGGTGGTGGTGGGGGCGGCTTCATCGGCGGCCGCAGCATCGGCATCGGCACCATCGCAGTCGCGCTGATCGCGGGCTGGGTCTTCGGCATCAACCCGCTCACCGTGCTGAGCCTGCTCAGCGGGGGGGGCGACCCGGCCCAGGTGCAGCAGCAACAGCAAGGCCCGGCGCCCCGACCGCCTTCCGGCGACCGCGAGGCGGCCTTCGTCTCGACCGTGCTCAAGAACACCGAAGTGGTCTGGACCGACCTCTTCCGCAAGAACGGCGGCGCCTACCAGGCGCCACGGCTCGTGCTGTTCCGCGGCGCCACGCCGACGGCCTGCGGCACCGGGCAATCGGCCATGGGCCCGTTCTATTGCCCCGGCGACAAGAAGGTCTACATCGACCTCGGCTTCTACGAAACGCTCAAGAACCAGCTCGGCGCGCCGGGCGAGTTCGCGCAGGCGTACGTCATCGCGCACGAGGTCGGCCACCATGTGCAGGACGAGCTCGGCATCACCGCCAAGGTCGACGGCATGCGCGGCCGCCTGAGCCAGACGCAGAACAACGCGGTGAGCGTTCGCGTCGAGTTGCAGGCCGATTGCTTCGCGGGCGTATGGGCCCACCATTCGCAGGAGTCGAAGAAGTGGCTCGACCCGGGCGACATCGAAGCCGCGATGAACGCCGCGCAGAAGATTGGCGACGACGCATTGCAGCGCTCCGCAGGCCGCGCCGTGGTGCCCGACAGCTTCACCCACGGCTCGAGCGCGCAGCGCCAACGGTGGTTCGGCGCGGGCTATCAAAGCGGCGAGATGAAGTCCTGCGACACCTTCAACGCACGCAATCTTTGAGCGTCAGGGGCTTAGGGTGCCCGTGTTTGTTGGGTTTGGTGCTATTGAATAAATAGCAATGCAGGCGGCGCGGACGTTGTCACGGCGCCGTCACTGCCGTTTTTTGCGGCAATGCGACAATAGCAGGCTCAATGACAAGCTCCTTCTCCAATCTATCGCTGGCGGAACCGCTGGCGCGCGCCGTGGCCGAAATGGGCTACGAGACCATGACACCGATCCAGGAGCAGGCCATTCCGGTCGTGCTCGCGGGCCAGGATGTGATGGGCGCCGCCCAGACCGGCACCGGCAAGACGGCGGCGTTTTCGCTCCCGTTGCTGCAGCGCATGCTCAAGCATGAAAACGCGTCGACCTCGCCCGCGCGGCATCCGGTGCGTGCGCTCGTGCTGCTGCCCACGCGCGAACTCGCCGACCAGGTCGCGCAGCAGGTCAAGCTGTACGCCAAGTACACCAACCTGCGCAGCACGGTGGTGTTCGGCGGCATCGACATGAAGCCACAGACGCTGGAACTGAAGAGGGGCGTCGAGGTGCTGGTCGCCACGCCGGGCCGGCTGCTCGATCACATCGAAGCCAAGAACGCGGTGCTCAACCAGGTCGAGTACGTGGTGCTCGACGAAGCCGACCGCATGCTCGACATCGGCTTCCTGCCCGATCTGCAGCGCATCCTGAGCTACCTGCCCAAGCAGCGCACCACGCTGCTGTTCTCGGCGACGTTCTCGCCCGAAATCAAGCGGCTGGCCGGCAGCTACCTGCAGAACCCGGTCACCATCGAAGTGGCACGGCCGAACGAAACGGCCTCCACCGTCGAACAGCATTTCTACAGCGTGTCCGACGACGACAAGCGCCGCGCGCTGAAACAGATCGTGCGTCAGCGCGGCATCACGCAGGCCTTCGTGTTCGTCAACAGCAAGCTCGGTTGCGCGCGCCTCGCACGCTCGCTGGAGCGCGACGGTCTGCGTACCACCGCACTGCACGGCGACAAGAGCCAGGACGAACGCCTGAAGGCGCTCGCCTCGTTCAAGGCCGGCGAAGTCGACCTGCTGGTGTGCACCGACGTCGCGGCCCGCGGCCTCGACATCAAGGACGTGCCGGCCGTCTTCAACTTCGACATTCCGTTCAACGCCGAAGACTACGTGCACCGCATCGGCCGCACCGGCCGTGCAGGCGCCTCGGGCCTGGCCGTGAGCTTTGCCAGCGGCGGCAACGATGCACGCCTGGTGGCCGACATCGAGAAGCTGATCAAGAAGAAGATCGAGCTCGAACCCGTCGAGTTCGAGGAAGACAATCCGCGCGGCCGCATCAACGACGGACGCCGTCATTGGCGCGAAGAGGGCGAGGCCGGCGACGCGCGCGATGTGCTCGACCAGCCGCGCGAACGCAGCAGCATCGGTGCCGATGCGCGCCGTGGCGGCGGACGCCCGCACCGTGCGCCGTCCGCACCGCGCGATCCGTTCTTCGACAAGCCCTACGAACCGGGCCAGGCCGACGCCACGCCGGCCTGGGAAGCAGCCGCCAAGGCAGCGCCCGCACGCGGCATCTCGAGCAACATCAAGACCAAGCGCAAGGTCGCAGCCCTCTTCAAGAGCGCCGAAACGAATTGATCGAAAGCCCCTCTTTTGGGGCTTTGTCATTTTCGTGGAACACCGCGGAACCGGCTTCGCCGCGCCGCTGGTGTTGCCCCCGGTAGGGGGCGAGCTCTACCTCCATCCGCGGTGCCACCCATAGCGCGGGTGGTGCCAGCCATATCCGTAGCGCGGGTGGTAGTTCCACACGAAACCCACGCCCGGCGACACGTAGGTCGGTGCCACATAGGCCACACCCGGCGGTGCCGCGTAGACGGGTTGCGCCGGTGCGACCACGCAGCCGGTCAGGATGGCCGCGAGCGCGGCGGCCGAAAGGGCAAGAATGGGCAATCTCATGGCGATGCTCCTGGGACGAGTTGATCGGTATTCCCAAGAAACGCCCCGCGCCACCGGCGGATGACCTCCTTTACCCGGGCGAAATAATGTGACCGGCCGTTGCAGGCCGGCCTCGCGGGAGCGCGCTGCTGCCCCCTCAGATCACGTTGAAATGGTGCGTCCCGTCGCGCCCCAGCTGCGCGACAAGGCCGTATTCCCAGTCCAGGTAGGCCTGCATGGCCTCCGCCGGCGCCTCCGTGCCTTCGTAGGGCCGGCGGTAGCGGTCGGTGCGCGGTGTCGCGAGCCGCGTCTCGCCGGATTCCGCCTCGAGGCCTGCCGCGAACCATGCCGCGTTGCCGCCGGCCAGCACCCGCACTTCCACGTCGTGGTGGCCGCGCGCGTCGAGCAGTTGGCGCAGGTCGGCCGCAGCGTAGCGTGCGAGCAGGCTGCTGCCGCAGGTCAGCACATAGCGTTGCGCCGACGGGATGGCGCTGCCGATGGCCTGTGCAAGCTGGGCGCGAATGGCGTACCAGGCGCCGGGGATGTGGCGTTTCACGTAGTTGGCGCTGGTGGTCACGTCGATCACGGCCGTGCCGATCTGTTGCTTGAGCAAGGCCGCCAGCTCCGTGGGCGAGATCTCGCCCACGACAGCCGCAACGGCCGGATGGGCAGGCGGCGGCGCGGTCGTTTCGGTGAATGCCGAGGCGACCGGCACCGTGTCGGGCACGTAGACCTCCCAGCCCATCTGCGCGAGCCACGAGGCGCTCATGGAGGCCCGCACGCCGTCGTCGTCGGCCAGCACGATGCGCGCGCCGCGCACCGGCACCTGGTGATCGGTTTCCTGCACCAGTTGCCCGCCGGGGGCACTTGCAAAGCCGGGCAGATGGCCCGCTGCATATTCCTCGGGTGTGCGCACGTCGAAGCGGTACACCGTACGACCTGGCGCTTCGAGCGTGTGCAATGCATCGAGCGCGATGCGGCGAACGCCGGCCGTGTCGGCCACACGGCGCGCATCGGCTTGCGCCTGCGCGAGATGTGTGTCGGACACCGCAGCCGGCGCCTGCCGATCCGCCCCATGATCCAGCACCTGCCCTGCGAGCTTCCAGCCGATGGTGCCGTTGCGCAGCGCCGCCACGGGGTTCGGAATGCCCGCATTCACCAGCGACTGGGTGCCGATGATGCTGCGCGTGCGGCCCGCGCAATTGACGATCACCTGCGTCGACGGGTCGGGTGCGAGCTCGCGCACCCGCAGCACCAGTTCGGCACCGGGCACGCTGGTGGCCGAAGGGATGCTCATGGTCTGGTATTCGTCGAAGCGGCGCGCGTCGAGCACCACCACGTTGGCCTTGCCGTCGACCAGCGCCTTCACTTCGGGTGCGGAGAGCGAGGGCGTGTGCCGTTCGTGCTCGACCAGTTCGCCGAAGGACTTGCTCGGCACGTTCACGTCGCGGAACAGCTCGCCGCCGGCCGCGCGCCAGCCCTCGAGGCCGCCTTCGAGCAGATGCACGTTCGTGTAGCCCAGCGCGACCAGCGTGCGCGCGGCGAGCGGCGCGAGGTCGATGCCGCCGTGCGCGCCGTACAGCACGATCAGCGTGTCCCGCCGCGGAATGCGCCGCCAGGCTTCGATCTCGATGCGCGAGAGCGGCAGGTTCGCGGCCCACAGCGGATGCTCCTGCGCGAAGGGATCTTCCTCGCGCACATCGAGCAGGGCGGTTTCCTCGCGCGCGAGAAGACGCGTGCGCACGGCGGCGAAGGGCAGAAGGGGAAAGGCGGTGGTCGTCATGCTGGAGTCGATCTGAGTTCGGCGGAGCGGTCCCACAGGTTGGGAAGCAGCGTGTTGGAGTAGCCCGAGACGAACGGCTTGCGTCCGCCCTCGGCCGGGTAAGTATGCCGCCGCACCGCGCCGATGTTGGCACCGTAGACATGGATGCTGACCGACACGCGGTCGGCATGCGCGTTGTGCACGCGGTGCAGGTCGCCGATGGTGGGCGACACGGCCTCCACATCGCCGGCGTCGAGCCGCAGGGCCTCGCCTTGCGGCTGTGCGCTGCCGTCGCTGCCGATGGCATAACCCTGGCTGTACTCGGCGCCGCGCAGCATGCCGATCAGGCCCCACACCGTGTGGTCGTGCACCGGCGTGGCCTGGCCCGGCCCCCAGACGAAGCTCACGACCGAGAAGCGCTCGGTGCTGTCGGCATGCAGCAGGAACTGCCGGTAGTGCGTTGGGTCGGGCTGCGCGAAGGCGTCGGGCAGCCAGTCGTCGCGAGCGACCAGCGTGCGCAGCAGGGCACCGCCTTCCAACATGATGCGAGGCTCGTCGGGCGCGCTGTCGAGCAGCCGGCCGAAAGCGCCGACGAAGTCGCGCAGCGGCGCGATCACGCGGGGCGCTTCCAGAGCTGTGTGTCGGTGATCGCGCGCACGTCCACGCGCACCGGCAGGATGCCGTCGCGCGCCGAGCGGTCGGCCACGGCCTGCAACGCGACGATGTCGGCCTCGCTCACGGGGCGGCCCGCGACGGAAGCACGCGCGGTGATGATGCGCGCCGACTCGATCGGCAGCCGCGTGAGCTGGCTGTAGGCCTGCGCATAGGCCTCCGGGTTGGCCAGCGCCCAGTCGCCCGCGCGGCCCAGCCGGTCGAGAAACTGCACGATGGCAGCGCGCTTCGCCGGATCGGCCAGCGACGGCTCGCTCGCCGTGATGAAGCCCAGCGCCGTGTTGATGCCGCGCCCGTCGCGCAGGATGCGGCCGCCCTGCTGCAGCGCGATCGCGTAGTACGGATCGAAGATGGCCCAGGCATCGATCTGCCTCGAGGCGAAGGCCGCCGCCGCATCGGTGGGCAGCACGAACTTCACCGTGACCTCGTCGCGCCGCACGCCGGCTTCCTCGAGCGCGCCGTAGAGCTGGTACTGCGAGATGCTGCCGCGCGCCGACGAGACGATCACCGTCTTGCCGCGCAGCTCGGCCACGCTGCGCAGCGGCGAATCGGGCTGCACCACGATGCCCAGCGAATCGGCCTTGCCGACGCGCGTGGCGACGATCTTGAGCGGCGTCTTGCCGACGGCCGCGGCCAGCACCGGCAGGTCGCCGGCCATGGCGGTATCGACGGCCGCGCTGCGCTGTGCTTCGAACAGCGGCGCCGCGCCCTGGAAGTTGGCCCAGCGATGGGCGAAGGGCGCACCCTCGAGCGCCTTCGAGGCCTCGAACAGCGAGCGCAGGCCGCCGGCCTGGTCGCCGAGCACCAGCGTGGTCTGCGGCTGCGCCCCTGCGCGCAGCGAGCCGGCGGCGGCCAGCGAGAGTGCCGCGCCTTGCTTGAGCCAGCTGCGGCGCGAGGCTTGGGTGAACAGAAGACCGGTCATGCGGCGGCTCCCGGCGACAGCAGTGCGCGCTTGCCTGCACCGACCAGGATCGCATCGTTCTGCGGCGTGTGGATGCGGCTGCACAGCACGTCGCGGTAGTGCCGCTCCAGCGGGTTCTGCCGCGTGAGGCCGTGGTTGCCGCTCAGTTGCAGCGCGAGCTCGACCACGCGGACCGCGTTGTTCGTCACCGTGTACTTGAGCAGGCCGCTGTCGGTGGCGGGTTGCGCGTGGCCGTTGTCGACGGCGACCGTCGCGTCGTCGAGCAGCACGCGGTTGGTACGCAGCAGCGCCTCGATTTCGCCCACGTGCTCCTGCACACGGGGCAGGGTCGAGAGCGCAGCCCCCAGGCTGCCGGGCGCGCGCTGGTTCAGGAAGCCCACGAGCCAGTCGCGCGCGGCCTGCGCCACCGCGTCGTAGAGGCTGCCGAGCAGCACCGTCATCCAGGCTTGCTGCGTGGCGTGGGCGTCGATGTCGGTCTGGCTGCCGGCGTCGGGCGCCCAGTCGGCCGGTGCACGCAGATCGACCGCGTGGTCGAGGTCGATCGCGACGTTCTCGAACACCACTTCATGGCTGCCCGAAGCGCGCAGGCCCAGGTGGTCCCAGCTGGCGATCACGCGCACGCCGGGTGCATTGCGCGGCACCAGGAACACGCCGGTGCGCGGCGTCGCTTCGTCGGTGCGCGCCCACACGGCGAGCCAGGTCAGGCCCTCGATGCCGGTCGTGTAGAGCTTGTGGCCGTCGATCTTCCAGCCGTTGCCGTCGCGCCGCGCAACGGTCGCGGGCAGGCCGCCGCGGGCCGGCGAACCCAGCGCTGGCTCCACGCGCAGCGCGTTGATGAGCGCGCCGCGCTCCACCGCATCGCGCGCCACGCGTTCGCGCAGCTGTGGCGGCCAGCGGTTGTCGCCGCGCGTGAGCGCATGGTGCTGCAGGTAGGTCATCGTGAGGATCAGCGCGGTGGCCGGCTCGCCGCGCGCCACGGCCGCGATCACGCGCCGGGCCGTCGCCAGCGTGGCGCTGCCGCCGCCGTGCGCAGCCGGCRCCACCAGGCCGATCAGGCCATGCGCCTGCAGCGCCTCGAAGTTCTCGCGCGGAAAGGCGCCGCTGCGGTCGTGGTCGGCCGCGGTGGCGGCGAATTGTTCCGACAGGCGTGCCAGCAGCGCGGCATCGACGGTGGCGGGCGTGGTTTCTTCGGGCGTGGCCGGCAGGCGGCGCAAGGGGAGTGCACTCATGGTTCCTGCACGGTAACGGGCCGGCCCGGGACGGAAAACGACGCATCCTGCATATGCAAACTCGTTTTTCTGCGTTCGCTTTTGCCGCCTGCGTCGGTACGGTCTCGCTTCTCTCCATGGCGGAGAAAGAAAGAACTCGACGCATGAAACCGGATTTCCCCCTCGATCGACGCAGCCTGCTGCAGGCCGCCGCGGCATGGGGCGCAGCAGCGGCAGCCGGCCTGGGGACCCGCGCGGCGCAGGCCGCTGCACCGTCGCGCGACCTGTCGGGCGTGACCTTGCGCGTCGGCACCTACAAGGGGCTCTGGCGCCCGCTGCTGCAGGCCTCCGGCCAGGCCAACACGCCGTACAGGATCGACTGGCGCGAACTCAACAACGGCGTGCTGCACATCGAGGCCATCAACGGCGATGCGCTCGACCTCGGTTCGGGCAGCGAGATCCCGCCGGTGTTCGCGGCGCGCCAGAAATCCAGCGTGCGGCTCGTCGCTGTGACGCACGAAGACCTCAACAACCAGGCCACGCTGGCCCGCAAGGATTCGCCGATCCGCAGCATTGCCGACTTGAAGGGCAGGCGCGTGGGCTATGTGCGCGCCACCACTTCGCACTACTACCTGGCCAGGCAGTTGGCCGAGGCAGGGCTCTCGTTCGGCGACATCCAGGCGGTGAGCCTCACGCCGTCCGACGGGCTCTCGGCCTTTGCGCGCGGCGACCTCGATGCCTGGGCGATCTACGGCTACAACGGCCAGCTTGCGCGCACCCAGTACGGCGCGCGCACCATCAAGACCGGCGTGGGCTACCTCTCGGGCAACTTCCCGATCTATGCCAACCCGCGCGCGCTCGACGACGCGCCGCGCCGTGCGGCGCTGAGCGACCTGCTGCAGCGCCTGCAGCGTTCGTTCGCCTGGATCAACGGCAACTTCCTGGCCTATGCACGCGCGCAGTCGGCCGAGACGCGCGTGCCGGTCGGCGATCTTGTCGAGCTCTTCAACGGCCGCAGCGGCGACTACAGCCTCGGCCCGGTCACCGATGCGGTGGTGCGCAGCCACCAGGACGTGGCCGACACCTTCCTGAAGATCGGCGTGCTCGACGGTCCGGCCGATGTGAAACCCCTGTGGGACCGCAGCTTCGAGAACGTGCTGCGCCTGCCCGCCGCCTGACAACCCAACACCTCGACAACAAAGGACACCCATGAGCCAGAACGACGTTGAATTCATCGGCATGATCCAGGGCCAGAAGGTCTCGGAGATCCATGCCGCCAAGGGCCCGGCCATCGACCGCGACTACGTGCGTGCCTTTGCACAGGCACACGAGAACGCCGGCTTCGACCGCGTGCTGGTGCCGCACCATTCGACCGGCCCCGATGCCACGCTCACGGTGGCCTATGCGGCCTCGGTGACCGAGCGCATCCACTTCATGCTCGCGCACCGCCCCGGCTTCGTGGCGCCGACGCTGGCGGCCCGGCAGTTCGCCTCGCTCGACCAGTTCAGCGGCGGGCGGCTGGGCGTGCACTACATCTCCGGCGGTTCCGACGAGGAGCAGCGGCGCGACGGCGACTGGCTCGACCACGACCAGCGCTATGCCCGCACCGACGAATACCTCGACGTGCTGCACAAGGTGTGGACCAGCGAGAAGCCCTTCGACCACGAAGGCGCGCACTACCGTTACCAGAACGCGTTTTCCGAAGTGAAGCCGGTGCAGACGCGCAACGGCAAGCCGCATGTGCCGGTGTATTTCGGCGGTGCGTCGGAGGCTGCGATCCCCGTGGCCGGCAAGTACGCCGACGTGTATGCGCTGTGGGGCGAATCGCTCGACCAGGCGCGCGAACTGACGACGCGCGTGCGCGCCGAAGCCGCGAAGCACGGGCGCAGCGTGCGCTTCTCGGTGTCGTTCCGCCCGATCCTGGCGGAGACCGAAGAGGCCGCATGGGCGCGCGCCGAGAACATCCTGGCGGAGACGAAGCGCCTGCGCGTGGTGCAGGGCTACAACCGCGGCGGCCCGCAGCAGAGCGAAGGTGCGAAGCGCCTGCTGGCCACAGCCGACAAGGGGCCGCGCGTCGACAAGCGCCTGTGGACCGCCATCGCGCAGGAGATCGGCGGGCGCTCCAACAGCACCGCACTCGTCGGCACGCCCGAGCAGGTGGCCGATGCGCTGCTCGACTACTACGACCTGGGCGTGACCACCTTCCTGATCCGCGGTTTCGATCCGCTGGAGGACGCGACCGACTATGGCCGTGCGCTGATTCCGCGCACGCGCGAACTGGTGGCTCAACGTTTGCAATCGCAACGCAAGGCGGCCTGAGCGATGAGCGCTGTTCTCTCGATCGACCGCAATGCGGTCCAGCCGCTCAAGCTCAACCCGAACCCGCAGCAGAAATACTGGTTCGACCCGATTCCGCCGCGCACCAGCGTGCAGGCCGAGCGCCGCCACCGGCAGGAGCGCCTGGCCGGCGCCTTCCGCCTGTTCGCCCGCTTCGGCTTCGCGCAGGGCCTGGCCGGCCACATCACCGCGCGCGATCCCGAGCTCGGCGACCACTTCTGGGTCAACCCGCTGGGCATCCATTTCTCGCGCATCAAGGTCTCCGACCTGCTGCTGGTCAATTCGAAGGGCGAGACGGTGATCGGCGACAGGCCGCTCAACAAGGCCGCCTTCGCCATCCACGCTGCGATCCACGAGCACAACCCGAAGATCGTCGCCGCCGCGCACACGCATTCGACCTACGGCAAGGCCTGGTCCACGCTGGGCCGCAAGCTCGACGCGATCACGCAGGACAGCTGCGTGTTCCATGAAGACGTGGCGCTGTTCGACGACTTCACCGGCATGGTGGTCGACACCAGCGAGGGCGACCGCATCGCGCAGGCGCTGGGCGACAGGAAGGGCGCGATCCTCAAGAACCACGGCATCCTGACCGCGGGCCCGACGGTGGAAGCGGCGGCATGGTGGTACATCGCGCTCGACAACGCCTGCCATACGCAACTCCTCGCCGAGGCCGCCGGCAAGCCGCAGCCCATCGACGAGGAAACGGCGCGCCACACGCACAACCAGATCGGTGGACCCGAAGGCGCGATCCATTCCTTCGACAGCCTCTACGAAGGCCTGGTCGAAGCCGAACCCGAACTCTTGCTTTGAATCCCCGGAGCCTTCGATGACCGCATCCCTTTCGCGCCGCAGCGTTTTGCGTGCAGGCGGCGCCGCCGCCGTGGTCGCCTCCGGCGGCCTGATCGCCTCGCAGGCCTTCTCGCAGCAGGCCCGCAAACTCACCTTCGCATGGAATGCCGCCGCGTTCTGCCTCTCGCCGGTGGTGGTGGCGCAGGAGCGCGGCTACTTCGAGCGCAACGGGCTGCAGGTGGACCTGATCAACTACACCGGCTCCACCGACCAGCTGCTGGAGTCGCTGGCCACGGCCAAGGCCGACGCGGCGGTGGGCATGATCCACCGCTGGCTCAAGCCGCTGGAGTCGGGCTTCGACGTGAAGATCGTCGGCAGCTCGCACGGCGGCTGCGTGCGGCTGGTGGGCGCGAAGAGTGCGGGCGTGAGCAACATCGCGAGCCTCAAGGGAAAGATCATCGGCGTGTCGGACATCGCGAGCCCGGGCAAGAACTTCTTCTCGATCCTGCTCGCCAAGAACGGCATCGATGCCGACAAGGACGTGACCTGGCGCCAGTATCCGGCCGACCTGCTCGACATCGCGGTGCAGAAGGGCGAGATCCACGCCATTGCGGACGGCGACCCGAACGTCTACCTGATCGAGAAGCGCAACAAGGGCGTCTTCGTCGAGGTGGCGAGCAACCTCTCGGGCGAATACAAGGACAAGGTGTGCTGCATTGTCGGCGCGCGCGGCGAGCTGGTGCGCAAGGACAAGCCCACCGTTGCAGCGCTGGTGCGCGCCATTGCGCAAGCCTCCGACTACGTGGCCGAGAACCCGAACGAATCGGCCAGGCTCTTTGCGAAGTACTCGCCCAAGGTGCCGGTCGAAGACCTGCGCGCGCTGCTCGGCACGCTCACGCACAACCACCACCCGCTCGGCAGGAACCTGCGCGACGAGGTGGAGTTCTACGCACGCGACTTCCGCGGCGTCGGCGTGCTCAAGAAGACCACCGACCCGGTGCGCTTCGCGGAGCACGTGTCCTTCGATCCCCTCGCATGAGCACCCCCGACCCCGCATTGGGCTTCGATTCCCTCCCCTTCCGGGGGAGGGCCAGGGTGGGGGCTGCGGCGCCCGCACGCGCATCGGCTCCTGCCCCGACACTGGCCCGCACGCCAGCGACCCTGCCTGCATGGCGCAGCGGCTTTGCCGCCACCGTTGCATGGCTCGCACTCGGCCTCCTGACGATCTACTGGCCGAACAAGGCGGTGGGCTTCAGCGACTGGGCCTACACCGAGGAGTTCGGCATCGCCGCCATCGTGGCCGGTGCGCTGTTGCTGGCCGTCGCATTGCTCGGGCCGCGCGCCGGCCGCGTTGCACGGGCGCTGCGGCCTGCCGGACCCTGGCTCGTTGCGCTGCCGCTGCTATTCGCCGTCTGGGAAATCGCGACCGCCAAGCTCGCCTTGCTCCCCACGCCGTTCTTCGCCCCGCCGCAAAGCCTGGTCGAGACCTACATCGACGACTGGCGCCGCCTCGGCGAGAGCCTGTTGCACTCGACCCGGCTGCTCGCCCATGGCTTCGTGCTCGGTGCGCTCGCGGGCTTTCTCACGGGCGTGACCATCGGCTGGTCGCGCATCGCGGGCTACTGGGTGCATCCGGTGCTGCGCTTCGTGGGGCCGGTACCGGCCTCGGCGCTGCTGCCGCTGGCGTTCTTCTTCTTTCCATCGAGCTATGCGGCGGCCGTGTTCCTGATCGCGCTTGCCACGGGCTTTCCGGTGGCGGTGCTCACCTGGTCGGGCGTGGCGACCGTCAACCGCAACTACTACGACGTGGCGCGCACCATGGGTGCGAGCGAGCGCTTCCTGGTGCTGCGCGTGGCGATTCCCGCTGCGCTGCCGCAGGTGTTCGTGGGCCTCTTCATGGGGCTGGGCGCCGCGTTCTCCGTGCTCGTGACGGCCGAGATGATGGGCGTGAAGGCCGGGCTTGGCTTCTACCTGTCGTGGGCGCAGGGTTGGGCTTCGTACTCGAACATGTACGCCGCGCTGATCGTGATGGCCGTGCTGTGCTCGGGCCTGATCACGCTGCTTTTCAAGGTGCGCGACCGCGTGCTCTTGTGGCAGAAGGGGACGGTGAAGTGGTAGCCATTGCTGAAGCCGGCGTGCGCCAGGCCGGCGCGCACATCGACATCCGCGGCGTGAGCCACTGGTTCGACGTGACTGCGGGACCGCTTCAGGTGCTCGACGACATCGACCTCACGGTGAGGCCCGGCGAGTTCGTCGCGCTGCTCGGCCCGAGCGGCTGCGGCAAGTCGACGCTGCTGCGGCTGGTCGCGGGCTTGGAGCCCGCCACCGCCGGCCGCATCACGCAGGACGACGCGCCGATCACGCGGCCTGACCCGTCGCGCATCGTCGTGTTCCAGGATCCGACGCTCTACCCATGGCGCAGCGTGTGGGACAACGTGGCGCTCGGCCTGCAGGCGCGCGGCGTGCTCAAGGCGCAGCGCGGGCGGGTCGACGAGGCGCTCAAGCTCGTGGGCCTGACCGATTTCGCGAAAGCCTTTCCGCACCAGCTCTCGGGCGGCATGGCGCAGCGCGTGGCGCTGGCGCGCGCGCTGGTCAACGACCCGCAACTGCTGGTGCTCGACGAACCGCTCGGCAAGCTCGATTCGCTCACGCGCATTGCGATGCAGAGCGAGCTGGTCAACCTGTGGCAGCGCGCGGGCTTTTCGGCGCTGCTGGTGACGCACGACGTGGAAGAGGCGCTGTTCCTCGCCAACCGCGTGATCGTGCTGAGCGACCGGCCGGGGCGCATCGCGGCGGAGATCGTGGTCGACCTGCCGTATCCGCGGCACCGCGGCCATGCAAGGCTGGCGGAGCTTCGCCACGAAGCGCTGAGACACCTGGGGCTCGACGCCACCTGGTAGATGTTGCTCGCCCCCAGGCTGCGCGCACTTCGTGTCGCTTCGCCAACCCCCTACCGGGGGCGGGCCGGCCGCTTCGGGCGGCCGCGCGCGGCGGCCCTCTGGAATCGAGATGAACGCTCTGCCGGAAGCTGACTGGCTCAACTTCTTGATCGGCCTGCTCCAGGGCGCGCAACTGCAACTGCTGCGCGTGCTCGATGCGCTCGGGCTCGCGGCGCATGTGCATGGCCAGCCGGCCTGGCCGTGGGCGCACCGTCTGTCGGGCGAGAACCTGCTGATCGACCTGGGCCAGGCGCGCAGCCTCGCGTGGACGCTGGTGTTCGTCGCCATGGCGGTGCTCGCGTTGCTGCTCGCGCTGTTCTGGCGGCGTCCGCGCTTCTACTTTCTCGCGCTGGTGCCGATGCTGCTGATCGCGGCGCCGTGGCCCGAGGCGCGCGTGGTGCTGGTGCCCGCGACACCCACGAGCTTCCAGTCTTCGCCGACCGGCTTCACGGCCACATCCATTGCGCAGGGCCGCGTGCTCTACGAACAGAACTGCGTGGCCTGCCATGGCGCGGACGGCAAGGGCGAGGGGCCGCTCGCGGCCTCGCTGGCGGTGTGGCCGCCGAATCTCGGCGGCCCCTTGCTGTGGCGGCGCGCCGACGGCGACCTGCTCTGGCGCATTCTTCACGGCACGCGCGACCCGCAGCAGGTCGGCAAACCCACCATGCCCGGCTTCGGCGGCAAGCTCGACGAGGCCGACGCCTGGGCGCTGATCGACTACATGAAGGCGCAGGGCGCGGGCCAGAGCCTGCGCGCGCTCGGCAGCTGGCCGCAGCCCATCGGCCTGCCCGACATGGCGGTGCGCTGCGGTGCACTGCCGCCGCGGCTGCTCGCGAGCTGGCGCGGGCAGCGCGTGCGCATCGTGGCGGGAAACGACATACCGGCCGAAGACCCTCGGCTCGTCACGGTGCTGCTGGTGCCTCCTTCCTCAAAGACTGCGCCGGCCGCCGCCGATTGCGTGGCCGACTCCGCCGCCGCGTGGGAGGCGCTGGCGCTGATCGCCGGCACCGACCGCCTCGCCGGCACGCAACTCATCGCCGACCGCGACGGCTGGCTGCGTGCGCGCGGCGAGCCTGGCAAGGCGGGTTGGTCCGACGACGACTTGCTGTGCCGCAGCGAACGCCTGCCCGCATCGGCCAAGAGCAGCACACCGCCCGCCGACGGACTGGGCGCACTGATCGCCCGCATGGACGCCGAGCCCGTGCGCTTCGTCAAGGGCGGCTTCATCCACTGATCGATTTTTTCTTGACCTCAATCGAATACGGAGAACCCATGAACTCACACCTCGACCGATCGCGCCGACAGCTCCTCACGCAAGGCCTCGCAGCAGCCACTGCCGTCGCCTTGCCCGCCTTCTCATTGCAAGCCCGCGCACAGGGCCGCCCGGTGCTCAAGGCCGGCGACCAGAAGGGCGGGCTGCGCGCGCTGCTCGAAGCGGCCAATGGGCTCGAAGGCTTGAACTACGACATCCAGTGGTCCGAATTCCCCGCAGCCGCGCCGCTGGCCGAAGCGTTGAATGCAGCGGCGATCGATTCCGGCCCCATCGGCGACGCACCGCTTGTCTTCGCGCTTGCCGCCGGCACGCGCGTCAAGGCCATCGGCGCGAACCGCTCGGACTCCTACGGCACCGCAGTGCTCGTGCGTCCGGACTCCACCCTCAAGACCGCCGCCGACCTCAAGGGCAAGAGCATCGCCACCAACCGCGGCTCCATCGGCCACTACGTGACGCTCAAGGCGATCACCGCAGCAGGCTTGAAACCCGAGGAGGTGAACATCCGTTTCCTCGCACCAGCCGATGCCAAGCTCGCGCTCACGCAGGGCTCGGTCGATGCCTGGGCCACCTGGGAGCCTTACACCGCGCTGGCCGAGGTCAGCCACCATGCACGCGTGCTCGTGAGCGGCCGGGGGCTGCTGCCGGGGCTCAGCTACCTCGCGGCCACCGATGCGGCCATCGCCGCCAAGCGACCGGTGCTGCAGGACTTTCTGCAGCGCGTCGTGAAGGCGCAGCTCTGGTCGTACAGCAATGCCGATGCCTACTCGGCCGCGCTGGCCCGCATCATCGGCATTCCGCCGGAGGCGGCCAGGCTGCAGTTCGAGCGCCGCCAGCAGAAGTGGGTGGCCATCGACGCGCAGGTCGTTGCCGACCAGCAGGGCACGGCGGATTTCTACCGGCAGGTGGGACTCATCAAGCAGCCGCTCGATGTGAAGACCACCTTCGATACCGGCTTCGGCGTCACGGCCTAACGCTCGGCAGAGAGCATTTCGCCGAATCGGCGGCAGACCAAGGCGGCTTGCGGCGGTGGCGTTCACTAGAAGGAAATTCGTGACCCGGGCAGCCTGGTTTTTCTTCTGGCGGCTGTCCGGTTGGCGCGTCGTGGCTCATGCCTGAGTGTTTTTGTCGGGAATGCCCTAAACAGATTCGAATTCCTCTGGATAGGTTGCTTGAACCGTAAGCCGACTCAAAGGAGGTTGGCACAGCCATCAGGGAGAAATCCTGCGGCAGGCAGTCCGCAGCATCAGATGTGGGTCGCCTGCAGGCTGCCGTTTCGGCGGTTCGCAGGAAATCTTGAGGCTGTGAAATGGTTGCTATCGTCAGTGGGAATAGTCTGGGTCTGAGCCTGAGTTCGTTGGCCACCCTGGGGCAACGCGGTCAGCTGGGGACGGCAGGTCAGGGGCGCAGCGGCGAACAGTCCTTCGTCAACATCGCCAACGGCAACCTCGTGCTGCAG